>JADJCR010000006.1 GCA_016703125.1 Micrococcales bacterium
CCGATCGTCAGGTAGCGCTTGCCCTCCCGCACGTAGCCGTCCGCCACGAGATTGACGATCGCGGCGTAATGCCCGAGGACATCGAGCGCTCCCTCCCTGCTGAGCACATAGTCACTCACCTCGGTGTCCTTGCCGGTCTGCTCGCGCAGGTCCGGGACCCAGTACGGGTTCGGCAGGAACCGCACGTCGGCGACCATGTCGGCATCCACGGGGATCCCGTACTTGAAACCGAAGCTGAGCACCGACACCCGCACTCTGGCAGGACCGGGGCCACGGTAGTTGGCCTCGATGATGCGGCGCAGATCGTGGACCGACGTGCTTGAGGTGTCCACCACCAGATCAGCGCCGGCCCGGAAGGACCGCAGCCGCTCGCGTTCCTCCCGCAACGCGTCGAGCAGCGTGCCGTCCTCCTGCAGCGGGTGGGGGCGCCGGGAGGACTCGAACCGTCGGACCAGCACCTGTTCGGAGGCCTCGAGGAACAGGATCCCCACGTTCACGTGAGCCTCCCGCAGCGCCTGCGTGACGCTCACCAGCGTGGAGAACAGCGGTCCGCCACGTACGTCCACGACCACCGCGAGCCGCTGGACGTCGGGACAGGGCTGCAAAGGTCGATAGTCGACTGGAGCAGCGACGGCGGCAGGTTGTCGACGACGAACCACCCCGCGTCCTCCAGTGCCCGTGCGGCGGTGCTGCGGCCGGCACCGCTCATGCCGGTCACGATGAGCACTTCGAAGTCGGGGTCGTTCATACGGTCCTCCCGGGGCCATCATCCTCAATGACCTCACCGGTCGTCACGTTGACGGCCGGGACCACGGTCTCCGCAGCCAGGTGGGCCCGGATGACCCCGGCGAGCTCTTCGGTGATCCCGGGCACGGCGGCGAGTTCCTCCGGCGTTGCCTTGCGCAGCCGGGTCAGTGACCCGAAGGCCCGCATGAGAGCTTTGCGACGCGCCGGACCGACGCCCGGAATGTCCTCGACCACGCTGGTGGACAGGCGGCGGCTGCGCTTCTGGCGGTGGTAGGTGATCGCGAACCGGTGGGCCTCGTCGCGGATCCGCTGCAGCAGGTACAAACCCTGACTGCGCCGGGAGAGGATGACCGGATCCTCGCTTCCCGGGACCCAGACCTCCTCCAGCCGTTTCGCCAGGCCGGCCACCGCGATGTCATCGATGCCGAGGTCGCGCAGTGCACACTGCGCTGCCGACACCTGCGGCCGGCCACCGTCGATGAGCAACAACTGCGGCGGGTACCGGAAGGCTTTGCGCTCGTCGGCGGCACCGCCGGCCGGGCCGAACTCGATGTCGGTCGCCTCCGATCGCTCGGCCAGGTACCGGGTGAAGCGCCGGCGAACGACCTCCGCGATGCTGGCGACGTCATCCTGACCGGCCACCCCGCGGATGGCGAAGCGGCGGTAGTCGGACTTGCGGGGCAGGCCGTCCTCGAAGACCACCATGGACGCCACCACGTCATTGCCCTGCAGGTTCGAGATGTCCACGCACTCGATGCGCAAGGAAGGTGCCTGCGACATGTCGAGCGCCTCGGCGATCTCCTCGAGCGCCGCCGCGCGCGTGCTCAGGTCCCCGGCGCGGCGCAATTTGTGTGCCTGCAGCGTCTGGGCCGCGTTCGTCGCGACCGTGTCCAGCAGGGCTCGCTTCTGGCCACGTTGCGGGGTCTTCACGGTCACTCGGCGTCGGGCTTTCTGCCCCAACCATTCGGAGACCACCGGTTCGGGCAACTGCTCGACTAGCACCTCGACCGGCACATCCGCCTCGTCATCGCCGTAGAGCTGCTGCATCACGCCGGTGACGAGTTCGCGCGGGCTTTCGTCGGCGACCTTCTCCACGACGAATGCGTGCTGTCCGCGCACCCGGCCGCCGCGCACGTGGAAGACCTGGAAGGCCGCCTCGAGGTCGTCCTCGGCATAGCCGACCAGATCAGCGCTGGTGTCTGCGGGCAGCACCAGCGCGGACCGTTCCATGGCCTTGCGCAAGGCCCCCAGATCGTCGCGCAGCCGGGCCGCGGTCTCGTAGTCCTGGATGGCGGAGGCCGCTCGCATGCGCTGCTCGAGCTCCTTCATGAACCGATCTGTGCCGGTGCCCAGGAAGGAGACCAGGTCAGCGGCGAGGGCACGGTGGTCGTCGTCGGATATGCGGCCGACGCAGGGAGCGCTGCACTTTCCGATGTAGCCCAGCAGGCACGGCCGGCCCATCTGCGCCGACCGGCGGAACACGCCGTTGCTGCACGTGCGCACTGGGAACACGCGCAGCAACTGGTCGACCGTCTCCCGGATCGCCCAGGCCTGGGCGTAGGGACCGAAGTACTTCACCCCTTTGCGTTTGTCCCCCCGCATGACCATCACCCGGGGGTACTCCTCGGCCATCGTGATGGCCAGGTAGGGGTAGAGACTTGTCATCGCGGTACTTGACGTTGAAGCGTGGGGCGAACTGCTTGATCCACTGGTACTCAGCTGCAGCGCCTCGGTCTCGGAGTCGACCACCACCCAGTCCACCGCGCAGGCCGGAAGTAGCTCGACAGCCGGGATCGCAGGTTTGTGGCCTTTCCCACATAGACAACACGCGTGTCGGAATCCCTGAAACGATAAACACCTGGTAGAGGCGGGATGCTGCCCGCCGGCGGCCGGTATGACGACGGGTCTGCCACAGGTCCCAGGCTAAGACAGACAGAGGATTGACTGACATGCGAGTTCACCTGGCGGTCGCCGCCGCGCTCGCAGCGTCCGCGGTGACGCTCGGCCCTGCCACGGTTTCCGCCGCCCCGGCCCCCGCGGGCATGCTCTTCGTCGAGGGCGACTCCCTGACCGTCGGCTCCTCCGCGGCCATCAAGGCCAACCTGCGCTCGGAGTTCCGTCGGATCACCGTGGACGCCCAGGTGGGGCGCAACACGCCCACCGGCGTGGGTCGTCTGCGCGCCGGGCGCAACGCCAGCGTGTGGGTGGTCGCACTGGGCACCAACGACGCCCCCAGTCCCACCGCGATGCGCCGTCACGTCAGGACCACGCTGAAGCGGGCGGGGCAACGCCCGGTGCTGTGGGTGTCGGTGTGGCGCTCCCCGGCCTACGGGAAGGTCAACCGCATGCTCAGCACCCTGGACGCCAGGTCCACGCAACTCGCGGTGCTGCGCTGGGATCTCTACATCCGGCAGCACCCCCGTCTGCTGGCCGGCGACCGCATCCACCTGACCCCTGCCGGCTACCGGGTCCGGGGTCGCATGATCGCCGACGCGGTCCGCGCACTGCTCGCCCAGCGCTAGAGCCCCCAGCGGACATCACACCTTGGCGACACCCTCGGTGATCAGCGTCGCGTAGGTCTGGCAGCCCTCCGGGTTCAGATGGATCCCGTCGGGGTACAGGGCCGTGGTCCGCACGCTGGCGTTCCAGTCGATGACGTGCGCGTTGGGCCATCGACCCGGCATTGCCCGCATCCGGCGGTTGATGTCGTCCTCGTACGCGTACTTGTCGACCTCGGGCAGTTCCACGGTCACCCAGTACACGGATCGCTCGGTTCCCGCCGCCCGCATGACGCGATCCAGCACCTTGAAGCCGAAGGGTCCGTTGGTGCCAAGGGCCACGACCACGCGCGGAGGCAGGGTGCCCGCGGCGGCTTTCGTCTCGATGCGCCGGGCACCCTCGCGCATCGTGCGGTTCTCCGCCGCGCGCGTGATCACGATGGTGTCCTGCAGACAGGATTTCGCTCCCAGGAGCACCGAGTCGCCGATGGCATAGACCGGGCCGGAGAGGACCGGCTGGGAGTGCGGGATGGCCTGGGAGAGCACTGCCTGCGGCGACGGCAACCCGGTCTTCCCGCTGATCCACAGGCCGCTGATCACGATGGCCAGCGTGGCCAGTACCCCACCGAGGATCGTCGGCAGGCGCTGGGCAAGCGGGTCCTCCTCGGGTTCGGTCACGGTGGGCAGGTCAGGCCAGGACGATCTGGTCGCCGTCGAGTTTGACGGGGACGCTGGTCAATCCGGTCTGGGCGGGACCCTGCACGACCGATCCGTCGGTGATGGAGAACTCCGAGCCATGGCAGGGACACGTGATCAATGAGTCCGCCACCTGGTTGACCAGGCAGCCCTGGTGGGGGCAGACCGCACTCAGGCCGACGTACTCGTTCGGCTGCGGCTGGGTGATGACCACCTTGGTCTGCCCCGATTCGATGATGACGCCACCCTCGAGCGGTACGTCGGTGGCAGCGATCAGCGCGGCACCGGACTCCGCGGGTGTGGCCGATGGCGGGGACGAAGGCTGCGGCGTCGGGGATGCTTCCTCCCCCGACGAACAGCCGGCGAGCGCGGCGCCAGCCACCCCGAGGGTGCCGGCGGCCAGGACATTGCGACGAGTGAGGTCGGACATGGAGTACCTCCTTGCAGTGAGCCTAAGCGATGCGCGCGCCGCTGCCCGGCAGCCGCCGGGCGTGGCGCGCTACCCCAGCAGGGGTGCCAGGAACTTCCCGGTATGACTGGCAGGATCGGCTGCCACCTCCTCCGGGGTGCCCTGGGCGACGAGCATCCCCCCGCCACTGCCACCTTCGGGCCCGAGGTCGACGATCCAGTCCACGGTCTTGATGACATCGAGGTTGTGCTCGATGACGATCACCGTGTTGCCCTTGTCGACCAGCGAATGCAGGACGCCCAGGAGCCGCCGGGTGTCCTCGAAGTGCAGACCCGTCGTCGGTTCGTCGAGGACGTAGACGGTGCGTCCGGTCGAGCGCCGCTGGAGTTCGCTGGCCAGCTTGACGCGCTGCGCCTCACCGCCGGAAAGAGTGGGGGCGGGTTGGCCGAGACGCACGTAGCCCAGCCCCACGTCCACCAGGGTCGTCAGGTGGCGGCTGATCGCAGGGATGGCGGCGAAGAACTCGGCGGCCTCCTCGATCGGCATGTCGAGCACCTCGGCGATGGTCTTGCTCTTGTAATGCACTTCGAGGGTCTCGCGGTTGTACCGGGCGCCATGACACTCCGCGCACGGCACATACACGTCCGGCAGGAAGTTCATCTCGATGCGCAAGGTGCCGTCACCTGTGCACGCCTCACAGCGCCCGCCCTTGACGTTGAAGGAGAACCGACCCGGCAGATACCCACGGATCTTCGCCTCCTCGGTCTCGGCGAACAGCCGCCGGATGCGATCGAAGACGCCGGTGTAGGTCGCCGGGTTCGAACGCGGGGTGCGGCCGATCGGGCCCTGGTCGACGTGCACGACCTTGTCGAGGTGATCCACGCCCGTCACGGTGCGGTGGCGTCCCGGGACACGTCGCGCCGAGTGCAGCTCCCGTGCCAGCACCGTGTACAGCACATCGTTGACGAGGGTGGACTTGCCGGACCCGGACACGCCGGTCACGGCCACGAGCACGCCGAGCGGGAAGTCGACGGTGACGTCCTGGAGGTTGTGTTCGCGTGCGTTGTGCACGGTGAGGGCGCGGCCCGGATCCACCGGCCGCCGGATAGGTGGCACCTCGATGCTCCGGCGGCCCGCCAGGTAGGCCCCCGTCACGGAGTCCTTGCTGCTCAGCAGGTCCTTCAGCGTCCCCGACACCACCACTTGGCCACCGTGTTCACCAGCGGCCGGTCCGATGTCGACCACCCAGTCCGCCGCGCGGATCGTGTCCTCGTCGTGCTCCACGACGATCAGTGTGTTCCCCAGGTCCCGCAGCCTCAGCAGCGTCTCGATCAGGCGGTGGTTGTCACGCTGGTGCAGGCCGATACTCGGCTCATCCAGCACGTACAGCACGCCCACCAGGCCGCTGCCGATCTGTGTGGCCAAACGGATCCGCTGGGCCTCACCGCCGGCCAGGGTTCCCGCGGCCCGGTCCAGCGTCAAGTAGTGCAGGCCGACGTCGATGAGGAACCGCAGCCGCGCGTTGACCTCCTTGAGCACCCGGGCTGCGATCTGGCCCTCCCGATCGTCGAGTTCCAGGTCCTCCAGGAACGCCGCGCAGTCCGCGATGGGCATCGCCGCGATCTCGGCGATGTTCCTCTCGCCGATGGTCACCGCCAGGCTCAACGGCTTCAGACGGGCCCCGTGACAACTCGGGCACGGGATGTCGCGCATGTAGCCGGCGAACCGCTCCCGCTGTGCGTCCGACTCGGAGTTGGCGTGCCGGCGCTCCACGAAGGGGACGACCCCCTCCCAGCCGGTGGAGTACTCGCGCTCCCGGCCGAACCGGTTGCGGTACTTGACCACCACCTGATCGCCGCGCCCGTGCAGCAGGACATGCTGCACGTCCTCGCCGAGATCCTCCCAGGGCGTACGCATGTCGAAGTGCAGCTCCTCGGCCAGAGCGTTCATCAGCCGCTGGAAGTACTCGGCCGAACTGCCGCTCGCCATCGGTGCCAGCGCACCGTCCTCCAGACTCAGGCCGGGGTCCGGGATCACCAGTTCCGGGTCGACCTCCATCCGGGTGCCGAGCCCGCTGCACTCCGCACACGCGCCGAAGGGCGAGTTGAAGGAGAAACTGCGGGGCTCCAGTTCCTCGAAACTCAGACCGTCGTCGAGGCACGCCAGGTGCTCACTGAACGTGGTCTGGCGCTGCGGATCGTCCTGCTCCACGTCAACCCGGTCAATGACGACCACACCGCCGCCGAGGCGCAGGGCCGTTTCCACCGTGTCGGTCAGGCGGCGCCGGGCGGATGACTTCGCCACCAGCCGGTCGACGACCACGGAGATGGAGTGCTTGAGCTGCTTGCGCAGTTTGGGCACGGCATCCAGGGCATATGTCCGCCCGTCCACCTCGACGCGGGCGAAGCCCTGACTCTGCAGGGACCGGAACAGATCCACGAACTCGCCCTTGCGTTCGCGCACGATCGGAGCGAGGACCTGGAAGCGCGTGCCATCGGGAAGACCCAGGATCTGGTCGACGATCTGTTGCGGGGTCTGCCGCGACACCGGCTTGCCGCACTTCGGGCAGTGGGGATGCCCGATCCGCGCGTAGAGCAGGCGCAGATAGTCGTACACCTCGGTGATCGTGCCCACCGTGGAACGCGGGTTCCTGCTGGTCGACTTCTGGTCGATGGAAACCGCGGGGCTCAGACCCTCGATGAAGTCGACGTCCGGCTTGTCCATCTGCCCGAGGAACTGCCGGGCGTAGGCCGACAGCGATTCGACGTACCTGCGCTGGCCCTCGGCGAAAATGGTGTCGAAGGCCAGGCTCGACTTACCGGAACCGGACAGCCCGGTGAACACGATCAGCGCGTCCCGCGGCAACTCGACGTGGATGTCCTTGAGGTTGTGCTCTCGCGCACCACGAACGATCAGTCGGTCTTGCACCACATAAGGCTAACCACCGGGTGCGACACCGCATGCCGAAGGCTGTGCGAGACCTTCAGTGCCCCGCCTCCGCAACCGCGCGGCGTTCCGGGTTGTCAGCCCGGCCGCGACCGCCGGTGGCTCAGAAGGCCGACCGGCGTCGGCACGGGACGCTACGGTCTGTGAGTGACCGACGGCGGCGACACCTGGCGCTTCTTCTCCCGACCATGGCTGGCGGCTCTGGCACTGTCGTGGACCGTCGGTGTCATCGACGCCTACTCCTACGCCGAGTACGGCGTGTTCACCTCGAATCAGGCAGGCAATCTCGTCCTTCTGGGCACCGACCTCCCCCACGACCCCGAGCACGCGGCGCTGGCCGGGTTGTCGCTGTTCGGAGCCGCGGTCGGAGTGGCCGCGGCCACCCTGCTGCAACGGTCGCTGCGTGGGCAGCGCTGGCGGCAAATGGCCCTCCCGCTGGGCTTGATGGTCTGCCTGATGCTGCTCACCATGCTGATGCGCCAGGTGCTCGACAGCCCGCCGCAGGTCCTCGTCCCGCTGACCAGCACGGCGCTGGCCGGACTGGCCACCGCGGTGTATCGCACGCCCGCGATCCAGGGGTGGATAACGGCCAACACCGGCGCGGTGCTCACCACTGTGCACACCGCATTCCAGACGTCAGCGGAACGCCGCAGGGCCACCAAACCCGTGCTGCCGGCCATCATGATCACCACGGGTTTCCTCGCCGGGGCGTTGTTGTGGGGTTCGGGCGTCTTCGGCACCACCGACCCGACGTTGACCGCTCTAGCACCCACCGTTGTGGCACTGGCCCTGGCGCTGGCGGACGACCGACGGGCTCGCAACGGCGGGGAGAGTGCCGGCTCCGCAGAGTAGGTTGGCGCCATGACGTACACCGGGAAGACGCGGGTGGGTGGACCCGCACAGGTCCACGAACTGGGCCTGCTCAGCATCTCCAAGTTGGCCGTCGGGCCCATGGACAACAACGTCTACCTGCTGCGCTGCCGACGCACGGGCGAGCAACTGCTCGTCGATGCCGCGGCGCAGCCCGAACGGATCCTCGGGCTTATCGGGGCGGACGGTTTGGCCACGGTCGTGACCACCCATGCCCATCCCGATCACTGGGGAGCCCTGCGGCAGGTTCTGGACGCGACCGGCGCGGTGAGCATCGCCCATGCCGACGACGCCCCGGCCCTCGGTGCCCCCATCGACCGGACGGTGCGGGGTGGCGACACGATCGCCGTGGGTGAGTGCGCACTTGAGGTCATCCATCTCGTCGGACACACTCCCGGATCCATCGCCCTGCTGTACGACGACCCGCAGGGCGAACCCCACCTCTTCACCGGTGACAGCCTGTTCCCGGGCGGGGTGGGGAAGACCTGGACCGAGGAGGACTTCGACTCGCTGTTCGAGGCAGTCAGCGAGAAGATCTTCGGCCGGCTGCCCGACGAGACCTGGGTCTACCCGGGCCATGGTCACGACACCTCGCTAGGAGCCGAACGGCCCTCGTTGCCGGAATGGAAGGCCCGGCGCTGGTGACCGCTCCCGCCGCCTGACCATCACAGTGGCGGGCGCCGTTCCGGGCCCGGCGGCTGGCGAGGCGCGAGGTCGGCGAACCCAAGCGTGGCCACTGCCCGCAAGTACCGGGGTCCTGGACCACGGGGCCAGTTACTCGTCCACGTCCGAATCCTGCACGTACCGCTCGTGCAAGAGGCTGGCCACCACCGTCACCGTGAGGATCACCACGATCACCGCCAGGCTGAGCCAGTTGGAGAGCACGGGGACGTCGAAGGGCTCGCCACCGTTGAGGAACGGCACGGAGTTCTCGTGCATCGCCTCGAGGATCAACTTGGCACCGATGAACCCGAGGACCGCGGCCAGACCCAGGCTCAGGAACACCAGCCGGTCCAGCAGGTTGCCCAACAGGAAGAACAACTGGCGCAGACCCATCAGTGCGAACACGTTGGCCGTGAAGACGATGAAGGGGATCTTCGTCAGTCCGAAGATCGCGGGGATGCTGTCCAGTGCGAACAGCAGGTCGGTGGTGCCGATCGCGAGCAGCACGACCAGCATCGGGGTGAACATGCGCCGCCCGTCCACGACGGTCCGCATGCGAGTGCCATCGAACTCCTGTGCCACGGGAACCAGCCGCGCGACGAATCGGACGATGCTGTTCTCCTTGTACTCCTCGTCGTCGTCCTCGCCGTGAGTGGCCAACCGGAAAGCCGTGATGATCAGGAACAGCCCGAAGACATAGAAGACCCAGGAGAACTGCGCGATGATCGCGGCACCGAGGGCGATGAAGATGCCGCGCAGCACCAGCGCGATGATGATGCCCCACATCAGCACGTACTGCTGCAGGTGGCGGGGCACGTAGAAGCGCGCCATGATCAGCACGAACACGAAGAGGTTGTCGACGCTCAGCGAGTACTCGGTGAGCCAGCCCGCATAGAACTGCACGGCGATGTCGGAGCCGAACTGCCATGCCAGGAACAGACCGAACAACACGGCACTGCCGACAAAGAGACCGAGCCAGCGCAGCAGTTCCGGGGTCTTGGGGACGTGAGGGCGTCTGCCGACGATGAGGAAGTCGATGGTGAACAGCACGACGAAAAGCGCCAGCGTCCCGGCCCACAGCCACGCCGGAACGGTCACGACCCGGCGTCCTGCATGCCCCTGAGCTCCTTCTTCAACTCGGCGATCTCGTCGCGGTATCTCGCGGCCACCTCGAACTGCAACTCTTCCGCGGAGTTGTGCATGGCCTGCGTGAGTTGTTCTATCAGATCGGTCAGATCCTGTGCGGGCATGGAGGCCAGTGCCGCGGCGTGACGGCCGACATCGGCAGCTGGTGCTTTGCGCCCGACCCCCCTGCTCAGACCCCGACCGGAGCCGGCCAGCAATTCCTGAGTGTCGGCATCCTCCCGGGCGAGCAGATCGGTGATGTCCGCGATCTTCTTGCGGATCGGTTGCGGGTCGACGCCCATCCGCTCGTTGTAGGCGACCTGCTTGGCCCGCCGCCGGTTCGTTTCGTCGATCGCGGTGCGCATGGAAGCCGTGATGGTGTCCGCGTACATGTGAACCTGCCCGGACACGTTGCGGGCTGCCCGGCCGATGGTCTGGATCAGACTGCGTTCCGAACGCAGGAACCCCTCCTTGTCGGCATCCAGAATGCTCACCAGGCTCACTTCCGGCAGGTCCAGCCCCTCCCGCAGGAGGTTGATCCCCACCAGCACGTCGTACTCGCCGAGGCGCAGTTCGCGCAACAACTCGACCCGGCGCAGCGTGTCGACCTCCGAGTGGAGGTAGCGCACCCGGATGCCGTTCTCCAACAGGTAGTCCGTGAGATCCTCGGCCATCTTCTTGGTCAACGTGGTCACCAACACCCGCTCGTCGCGTTCCGCCCGAGCCTGGATCTCCGACATCAGGTCGTCGATCTGACCGCGGGTCGGCTTCACGATGATCTCGGGGTCCACCAGACCTGTGGGCCGGATGACCTGCTCAACGACATCGCCGCCGACCTTGCTCAGTTCGAAAGGACCCGGCGTCGCGGACAAATACACGGTCTGCCCGATCCGCTCGACGAACTCCTCCCAGCGCAGTGGCCGGTTGTCCATGGCGCTGGGCAGGCGGAACCCATGTTCCACCAGGTTGCGCTTGCGGCTCATGTCACCCTCGTACATCCCGCCGATCTGGGGCACCGTCACGTGGGACTCGTCGATCACGAGCAGGAAGTCCTCGGGGAAGTAGTCGAGCAGGCAGTTGGGGGCGGACCCGGGGGCCCGGCCGTCGATGTGCCGGGAGTAGTTCTCGATGCCGTTGCAGAACCCGACCTGCTGCATCATTTCGACGTCGTACTGGGTGCGCATCCGCAGGCGCTGCGCCTCGAGCTGGTGGTTGGCGCGCTCCAGTTCGGCCAGCCGCTGCTGGAGTTCCTCCTCGATCCCCACGATCGCCCGCGCCATCCGCTCCGGGCCGGCCACGTAGTGGGTCGCAGGGAAGACGTACAACTCGTTGTCCTCGGTGAGGATCTCGCCGGTGATCGGGTGCAGCGTCATGAGCCGTTCGACCTCGTCGCCGAAGAACTCGATGCGCACAGGGTGCTCCTCGTACATCGGGAAGACCTCGACGGTGTCGCCACGCACCCGGAACGTCCCGCGCGTGAACGACAGGTCGTTGCGCGCGTACTGGATCTGCACGAGTCGGCGCAGCATGGAGTCCCGGTCCACCTCGTCGCCGATTCGCAACCGCAGCATCCGGTCCACGTACTCCTGGGGGGTGCCCAGTCCGTAGATGGCACTCACTGTCGCCACGACGATGACGTCCCGGCGGGTGAGCAGGCTGTTGGTCGCGCTGTGCCGCAGACGCTCCACCTCCTGGTTGATAGAGGAGTCCTTCTCGATGAAGGTGTCCGTCTGCGGGATGTAGGCCTCAGGCTGGTAGTAGTCGTAGTAACTGACGAAGTACTCAACGGCGTTGTCGGGCAACAGTTCCCGGAACTCATTGGCCAGCTGGGCGGCCAGGGTCTTGTTCGGGGCCATCACCAGAGTCGGGCGCTGCAGCCTCTCGACGATCCAGGCGGCCGTCGCGCTCTTGCCGGTGCCCGTCGCGCCGAGCAGGACGACGTCCTGTGCCCCGGCCCGGATGCGGCGGGTGATCTCCTCGATGGCGGCCGGTTGGTCACCGGCCGGTTGGTACTCGCTGACCACCTGGAACGGCGCGACGGTGCGCTGGAGGTCGGTGACGGGTCGGGCCATGGTGCCACGCTACGCGGGGGGTGAGACAGGCCCGGCGCTGCCATCCTGCTCCTCGTGGTGACCTTCTGACACCTCCCGTGCCTCTTCTTCACCAGCAAGCTCCCAGCGTCCAGGGGCCGGCTGCTCCCACAACGAGTGTCTGCGCGAGGCCCAGGACCGTGGGACGTAGCCGGTCCGCAGGCCCAGGCGGGCCTGCGGATCGTGCCATGCCATCCAGAAGTGCCCCACCCCCATCACCACGACCGCCAGTGCGAACATGTCGTGGACGAAGGTGGCGCCGGTGCGGATGTTGTCCGGCAGGGGCTCGAAGAAGTGGAGCATCAGCCCGGTCCCGAACAACACGATGGTGGCGGCCAGCACGAAGGCGCTGTTGAGTTTCTGGCCCGCGTTGAACTTGCCGGAAGGCTGCGATGTGTCGAGTCGCAGTGCGGCCCGCAGCCACACCCAGTCGGCAGGCTGGAACCGGTTGAGCCGCCGTGCGTCGGAGCGGAATGCCGGCGACAGTGTGACCGCCGCCAACACAGGGACGGGCAGCAGCAACCCGGTCCAGAAGTGGACGGTCGCCAGCAGCGCCCGTCTGCCGACGATCGCACTCAGCGGGTCAACGTAGAGGAACGCCGCGGTCGCGATGAGGAGCGCCATCAGCATGCCGAACGACAGGTGCAGCCAACGCTCCCCGGCGGTGAACCGCCGCATCCGGTCAGACGGTGGGTACGTCGTCTCTGCCATTCGACCTCCCCACCCAGGCGTCGACGTCGTAGCCGAGTTCCTCCCAATAGCCGGGGATGACTGCGGTGGTCAGGGTTATCCGGTCGAGCCACTTGCAGGACTTATAGAAGTACATCGGCGTCACGTAGAGACGCACCGGACCACCGTGATCGTTGCTCAGCGGCTCCCCTTCCAGGTGGGTCGCCACCAGCACATCGGGCCGCTGTGCCTGTTCCAGGGTCAGGGATTCGGTGTAGATCCCGTCGGCAGAGCCGAACTCGAGTGCCGCCGCCGCGGTGTTCGGCCTCACCTGAGCCAGGATGTGCGACAGCAGCACCCCCTCCCACTCGACGTCAGGGACACGCCATCCAGTGACACACTGCACGTCCGTGGTCAGCCGGGTCCGCGGAAGGGCAGCCAGATCCGCGTATGTGAACTCCATCGGGTGCTCGACTTCACCATCGACGCGCAGCAGGTAGTCGGACGCAAGGGTCTGCTTGACCGGTCCCGCGACGGAGTAGAAGCGGAACCGGCCGCCTCCCGGGATCAGGCCGGTCAGCCCGGTCGGGTCGTTGGCCGCGACCGCACTCAACGCCGAGTTGGCTCTCGAGCCCAGCGCGACACCGAGCCCCGCGAGCCCCAGGAGCCCGAGGACCACCCGTCGACCGACGGGGGTCCCATCGGGGGATTCGTCCACCAGGCAATCATGCGCCGGTGGAAGCAACCTGTCACCACCCGCCAGCGACTACGCTCGACCCATGCGGCGTATCGGCCTCACCGGAGGGATCGGCTCCGGTAAGTCGACCGTGGCGGGCATGCTCGAGGATCTCGGCGCCCACGTCATCGACGCCGATGCCCTGGCCCGCGAAGTGGTCGCGCCGGGCACCGACGGCCTCGCAGAGCTCGTCGCACAGTTCGGGACCGGGATCCTCGCCGCTGACGGCTCCCTCGACCGCGCCGCACTGGGGGCCGTCGTCTTCGCCGATCCCGCCGCCCGTGAGCGGCTGAACGCCATCACCCACCCCCGCATCGCGGCCCGCACGGCTGAACTCGTGGCAGCGCTGCCCGACGACGCAGTGCTCGTCCACGACGTCCCTCTGCTCGCCGAACTGGGCATGCAGGATGCCTATGACCTCGTGGTGGTGGTGGATGCTCCGGACGACATCCGTGTGGCCAGGCTCATGCAGCGCGGCTTGGACGAACGCGACGCCCGCGCCCGAATCGCCGCCCAGGCCTCCCGCGATCAGCGCCTCGCCATCGCCGACGTCGTGCTCGACAACTCGGGCAGCCTGGCTGACCTCAAGGCGCAGGTGCTGCAGGCGTGGCCCCAGGTGTCCGAGCGGCCCTGACCAGGCGGGGTCCGAGCCACTCCCAGTAGAGGTGGGCGCCCTCCTCGGTGAAGTGCACGCCGTCGGTGTGCAACGACACCCCGTCGATCTCGGCCCGGTACCGGCCGTCGTCGCACAGGAACGGGCCCGGATCGATGATCGGGATGTCGCGCCGGGGCGGGGGAAAAAAAGGGAGAAAGGCAGACTCCACCACCCGGACCACCGAGGCCAGCAGCAGCGCGCTGATCACCGCCACGAGGAGGAAACCGCCGGCGTAGAGCCATTCGGAGCGGTCAGAGGCCACCACCATCACGCCGACCACTGCGAGCAGGGCCACCGGGGCGAGCCACCGCGCCGGGGTGCGGAACCATTCGACAGCACCCGGGGTGAGGATGCACGCGAGGAAGGCCCCGGACAGCAGCGCCAGCAGCCGGGTGTCCGTCCCGTAGTAGACCCGCGACGGGTCGCTGCCGGGGGTGTGCAGGACGAACATCACGGCGGTGGACATGAGTGCGAGCCCAGCGAAGATCGCTGCCCAGGCGGAGCGCGACCGGACCCGCGGCAACAACAGGACAAGAGCCAAGGGCAGCAGCAGGTACCACTGCTCCTCGATGGCCAGGGACCAGGTGTGCGCCAAAGGCGACGGATCCTGGAACTGCTCGAAGTACGAGTTGCCCGACGCGATGAACCACCAGTTGCTGACGTAGAAGAGCGTTGCGACCGTGTCGGCCCGCACCGACGCCGCCGCTTCGCCGCGCAGGAAGGCGGCGTACAGCAGCACACCCGCCAGCACGAGGAACAGCGCAGGCAGCAACCGTCGCGCCCGCCTGCCCCAGAAGGCCGGCAGGTCCAAGCGCCCGGTCGCTTCGAACTCGAGCAGGAGCAGCGTCGTGATCAGGAAGCCGGACAGGACGAAGAACACGTCGACGCCGAGGAAGCCGCCGGACGCCACTGCCACGCCGCCGTGATACAGCATGACCGAGACCACCGCGATCGCGCGCAGGCCGTCGAGGGCGGGACTGTACGCCAGGCGGGCAGGAGCCTAAGCGCCGGTCATGCGGTCATGTTCTCACCGTGTCAGTGCGAGCAGTTCGGGCCGCAGCAGTTCCCAGACGCTCAGCGCCCCGGCGGGGGTGAAGTGGAGGCCGTCGATGTACAGATCCTCGTTGCCAGGGGCACAGGTGATCGCACCCAAGTCGATGAACGAATACCCATGTTCCTGCGCGTAGTCGCGCAACAGGCCGTTCAGGAAATCTGTCCGGGTCCGGTCGTTCTTGGGGTCGTTCACGACATTGCTGGGCAGAGTCGTGCACGGAACACTGGTGATCGCGACCTGGCCGGCGGTGAAACTGCCCAGCGCCGAGTCCAGAGCCCTCCTGACCCGATCGGTGTACCCCGGGGAGCCGAACGGCTGCAGGTCCCCGTTCTCGTCCAGGACGTCGAACTGCCAGGAACTGGTGCCGACGAATACGGCCACGTCCGGTTGCAGCGTCCGCATGTCGCTGCGCCACTGGTTCTCCCACGCCGGGCAGTCCTTGCCCTCATCGGGGCGGACCACCTTGCCGCCAGCAACGATATCGAGGTCGAACAGCGGACAGCTCAGCAGGAACGACCCGGTCACGGCGATGTCGGAGCGGGGCTCACCGGCTGCTGGCAGCCACAAGGAGCCGGATACCGAATCCCCCAGGAAGAAAGTGCTGACACCGCTGCCGCTGTACGGGGGTGCGGCATGTTCGGGCAGAGCGCGCGCATAGGTGGCTTGTGACGACTTGGGGGTGCACACCACGGCCATCAGGACCAGGACCACGGGCAGGGCCAGGAACCAGCGGATGTTGACCCGGCCACTGCGGATGGGCTTCTCGAGCAGGAAGTAGGAGGCGGTGGCGACGGCGAAAGTGAGCATCGTGCGCAGGGGCGTGGGGACGTTCGTCTGGTCGCCGCCGATCATCACCGCAATCGGCCAGTGCCACAAGTAGAGGCCGTAACTGATGAGGCCGATGGCCGCCAGGGGACCGACCGACAGCCAGCGGTTCACCCGCGTCGTGGGATCCAGCGCCCCGATGATGAGCAGACAGCTGGCCAGTGCGGCCAGGGGCAACTGCCCTGCGACCCAGCGCCCCTCCGGCCAGAGCAGAAACATGGCGATCAGCCCCAGGAGTCCCAGCACTCCGAGGGCTCCAGCGCCTCCGCGTGCGAGCGACACACGTGACCTGCCCTCGGCCGCCGCCCGGGCGCCCAACACGCCCAGCAGGCCACCGAGCAGCAACTGCTGGGCGCGGGTGTCGGTGCCGAAGTAGAGCCGGTCGACAGATGCACCGTGTGCGGCCAGCGCGACCGTCCATCCGCACGACAGCGCCGCGAGGACGGCGAACAGCCTCACCAGGCTGGACCATTGGAAGCGGCGAATGGCGATGAGCACCAGCAGCCCGACCGGCAACAGGACGTACCACTGCTCCTCCACGCTGAGCGTCCACGTATGCAGCAGCGGTGATGGGTCCTGGAAATCGTCGAAGTACGTGGAACCGCTCGCCAGCAGCCACCAGTTGTTGACGTAGAAAATGGTGGCCAGCCCCTGGCCACGGATGGCCGACTGCTCCAGGGCCGGGACAGTCAGCGCGTAGAGGAAGACCACCGCCAGCATGAGCGCCAGCGCCGGGAAGAGCCGGCGGGCTCTGCGTTCCCAGAAGCGTTTGGCCGCGAACGGCTCCGGCGCGCGCTGCACGAGCAGCGTCGTGATGAGGAAGCCGGACAGGACGAAGAACACGTCCACGCCCATGTAGCCGCCGGGGATCCACCCCTGCCCGAAATGGAACAACATCACGGCCAGGACCGCGATGGCACGGATGCCGTCCAGCGAAGCGACCCGCACGGACGTCACAGGCCGGCTCTCGGGTGCTGGTTGATCCAAGTGCTCCCGGGTGGTCGAACTCACCGGATCAACTCCGTGATCGGTGTCGGCACCTGTTCCCCGGTCTGCGCGGAGATCCGGTTGCCGATGCGCAGATCGGTTATACACGCCACCACCCCGGGCGTCCCCACCGAGACGAGGACTTCCTCGCCGGGACCGGACACCGGGAAGTACACCGCGCGCAGTCCCTCGGCGCGTAGCGGAACCGTGTGGATCTGGCCCCCCACAGCAAGATTCAGGGTCGTGTCAGTCCCACTGAAGTAGGCCACCCGCGCGTAGAAACCCCACGCGATCAAGCGGCCGTCCAGGGGTATGGTCCGGGGGATGTCGGTTATGCGGTATCCGCAGTCCGCGTCCGGACCGGTCAGCGACGCCGGCCCTTCGACGTCCTGCTCTTCCACCCGGCCGTCGGGGGCGAACCCGTACATCGTCTGCTCTGCGTACCCCACGAACTCCGGCGCGCCGGGTTGCGGGGTCATCACCGTGCGGGCGTTCGCGTACGGGGCCATGAGCACCGGATGGATCAGGTCGAACGGCACACCCTGGTCCAGCACGCGACCGTCCGTGATGAGTCCGAAGCCGGTCGCGGCATTGGCCATGTACTGTTTCGTCGGGTTGCCCGCCCAGTCCCTCGCCGGAACCAGGGTCGACCACATCGCCAGAGCGATGATGCCGCACAGGACGGCGAATCCAGGCCGGGAGACCCTGCGGACCTCCCCGAACACAGGCACGACGGCCAGCGTTGCGAGAAGCGCAACCGGCCACACGAGATCGAAGGTGTAGCGGTACGCAACACTGGCCACCACCGACCCGGCCCGGGCGTACGCCGCAAGCATCAGCACGATCCCGGTGTAGGCGAGCAGGGCCAGCAGGAGTTGTCGCAGTGCCGGCCGACGAATCCAGAGGCCCACAGCCGCCAGCACGGAAACGAACCCGGCCAGCCAGACCGCCCACCACATCGGCGCCGGGTTCGCGAGGATCGGCGGCCATTGTTGATTGGGCAGCTCGAACCAGCGCCAGGGTCCCCCCCAGATGGCAGGCAGGATGTTGAGGACGAGCAGATCCCACATGTACCTCAGGGCAGTGGCGAGGGAAAGGCCCGGTCGGTCGATGCGCCCGGCATTGGCGAGTACCAGGAGACCGCCGGCCACGGCGACGGTGAGCAGACCCGCCCAGAGCCGGGGCGCACGCTGGATGCAACCACGCACGCCCAACGGCTTGCCATCGTGCAACGGCAAGGAGGCCACCAACAACCAGACCAGCACGAGGCCCGCACTGCCCCGGCTGAACGAGAGCACCATACCGGCGCCGAACACCAGGGCCGCTATCGACCACGCTCTGCTGCCGCCCGCCACACCCTTCATGGCCGCCAGCAGACATGCCAGCAGGAAGACCTGGTACGGGCCCGCGTAGATCGCACCCGCCCACCAGACTGTGACCTCGAACCCGAAGAGGCTCACCCCGGCGAGCGTGACCCCCAGCACTATCGCTGCCGGCCGCCGCGTCAGACGCCAGAGGATCCCCGCGAAGAGTGAAAGGGCGGCGGCGTACATGACCAGGGAGGAGATAGCCAGCACGAGGTACGAACCCGGTGCGGTGTGCTGCGCGACCCACTGGATGAGCAGGCCCACCGGGTTGACGTGACCTCCGTATGAGCGCAGCAGGTAGTCGAGATCCAGCGGTGACGTCGCCGCCCAGTAACGGAAGGCGAAATCGTCCATGTAGAGGTAACCGCGCAGTGAGAGAAGCGCCCTCAGCCCTACCACCACAACCAGCGACGCCACTGTCCAAGACAGCAGCCGCACATCGAATCGTGGAGGTGGGCCGGGCACACGGTGACCCTATCCGACGACTTGCGGGGCGCCCCCCAGGTACACGCGAAGGGTGTGAGCCCCGGCCAGACCGGCGCTCACACCCTTCGCGTGTGTCTCGAGGTCAGCCCTCGCTCTGCAACTTCTCCCGCAGCGCGGCCAGCGCCTCGTTGGCGTCGTCGTCCAGTGAACCCGACGGCTCCACGGGGGCAGCGGTGTAGTCACCGGAGGCCTCGGCCTCCTCGTCGGCCTTCTTGGCCTCGGTGATCTGCTCCTTGTGCTGCTGCCAGCGCTGGTAGGCCTCCTGGTACTGCTGCTCCCACTCGGTGCGCTGGTCCTCGAAACCGGCCTTCCACTCCCCGCTCACCGGGTCGAAGCCCTCCGGACCGATGTAGGCACCCTGCTCGTCGTAAGAAGCCGGCATGCCGTACAGGTACGGGTCGAACTCGTCCGTGGTCTCGGCACCGGCGTCCTCGTTCGCCTGCTTGAGCGACAGCGAGATGCGGCGGCGCTCGAGGTCGATGTCGATGACCTTCACAAAGATCTCGTCGCCGACCGTCACGATCTGCTCGGGGATCTCGACGTGACGCTCAGCCAGTTCGGAGATGTGGACCAGGCCCTCGATCCCCTCGGCCACGCGCACGAACGCGCCGAACGGCACCAACTTGGTGACGCGGCCGGGCACGACCTGGCCGATGGCGTGGGTGCGCGCGAAGTGCTGCCAGGGGTCCTCCTGCGTGGCCTTCAGGGACAGCGAGACGCGCTCGCGGTCCATGTCCACGTCGAGCACCTCGACAGTGACCTCCTGGCCGACCTCGACGACCTCTTGCGGGTGGTCGATGTGCTTCCAGGACAACTCCGAGACGTGCACCAGGCCGTCGACGCCACCGAGGTCCACGAACGCGCCGAAGTTGACGATGCTGGACACCACGCCGGTGCGCACCTGTCCCTTCTGCAACTGGTTCAGGAAGCCGGTCCGGACCACGGACTGGGTCTGCTCGAGGAACGCGCGGCGGGACAGCACCACGTTGTTGCGGTTCTTGTCCAGCTCGATGATCTTGGCCTCGATGTCCTGGCCCACGTAGGGCTGCAGGTCGCGCACGCGGCGCATGTCCACCAGGGAGGCGGGCAGGAAGCCACGCAGGCCGATGTCGACGATGAGCCCGCCCTTGACGACCTCGATGACCGTCCCGGTCACCATTCCGTCAGCTTCCTTGACCTTCTCGATGTCGCCCCAGGCGCGCTCGTACTGGGCACGCTTCTTCGACAGCATCAGACGGCCGTCCTTGTCCTCCTTCTGGAGAACCAGTGCCTCGACGCGGTCGCCGACCTCGACGACCTGCGACGGATCGATGTCGTGCTTGATGCTCAGTTCCCGGGCCGGAATGACGCCCTCGGTCTTGTACCCGATGTCGAGCAGGACCTCGTCGCGATCGACCTTGACGATGACGCCCTCGACGATGTCTCCGTCGTTGAAGTCCTTGATGGTCTCATCGATGGCGGCCAGCAGTGCGGCGATGTCTCCGATGTCGTTGACGGCCACTTGCCTGGCCGAGGAAGAGGTGGGTACAGCGGTGATGTCGGGGTTGTCAGTCATGGAGTGTCGGTAGCCGGTCTGTTCGTAGGTCGCCGCGTCGCACCCTGGGAGTGGAGCCCATCGGTCCGGGTTCCACGGCATGACGCTGCGGGAGTCCGAAGACCCCGGACAAGCATAGCGAAGGGGCGGCCGGCCCCGAAAGGCCGACCGCCCCTAACTGCTGGAGGCCCAGACTCAGGTCTGATCCGGCTTCTTACTGGCGTCGTCGAGCACCTGGGTGGCAGTGCCGGACGAGCCACTTCCGGCGGGGACCATGTCCTCGTCACGGGCACCTGCCGCCGTGTCCCTGTTCCCGCCGCGCAGGAGCAGCAAGCCGATGACCAGGAACACCAGGCCCAGGACCCCGAACACCAGCGGTGCTGTCGTCCCGACCATCTTCACCTGGCTGGCCAGGGCGGCGATGTCGTCAGCGCCCTCCTGGGTGCCGTTGGTGCCGGTGTACTTGGCCTTCACCAGTTTGGTCTCACCGTCGAGGTCGAAGGTGGAATCCTCCGTGGACTCACCGGCGACGATCTGACCGGTCACCGGGTCAACCCAGTAGGAGGTGACGACCGAGTACATCTCATCGAGAACGGTGTTGCCCTCCGCGTCCTCGTCCTCACCCGGGATGGATGCGGTCGGCACCTCGAGCGTGCCCACCTTGGTCGGCGGCACCTCGGACTTGAACACATAAGTGTTGATGCCGAACTTCTCCTCCTCGCCCTGGAAGACTGCCGGCGCGCCAGCGAGAGTACTGGTGTTGAACACCTGGTACTCCTGCTGCTGGACGTCGAAGGGGAACTTCACGGGGAGGATCGCACCGGTCATGTTCACCGGCTCGTCGTTGACACTGGCACCGCAGCAGTCCACCAACTCCGAGGAGACGCGGTCGAACGCATAGCGTGCAGTGCTGGCGTCGATGAGGTCGCCGGTGGCGTTGTCGTTGACGCGCTGGAAGTAGTCGAAGACCGCGAGGTCCTGCGACTTGGCCTCAGGCTGCTCGGAGGCTGGCACGTCACCGCGGACGTACACGTACTGGGTCGCCTCGATGTTCCGGTCGTACGGATCCGGGTCGCCCTCCGCCACCTTGCTCGGGTTGAGCTTCTGCTCGAACACGACGTTCGACAGCGACTCGCTGTATTGGTCAACAGGGGTCTTGGCCGCACTCGGCAGCACATAGAACCTGAGCAATGGGGCCAGAACCAGCATCATCACCCCAAGCGCAAGCAGGATCAACCCGACTACTCGCTTCATCACGCCTCCACGTTTGGCACACCATCAGCACCGCAGACGCTATCGGATTCAGGATGCGTTTCGCATCACTATCCGGAGACACGCCCGTAAACAAGTACTCTGGGTCGGTGCTCAGGGGACTCCAACGGCAGTTGTCGGAGTTGTTCGCGATCGACACGGTGGTCCCCCACCGCTTCAGCACCCTCGATGGCTACCGGGCGATCGCCGCGCTCGTCGTGGTGACGACGCACGTCGCGTACTTCTCCGGTGTCGTGGTGGCCACGGCCTGGGGACACGCGCTGTCCCGTCTCGACATCGGTGTGACGGTGTTCTTCCTGCTCTCCGGCTTCCTGCTGTTCCGGCCCTGGTCGCAGGCCGCGATGCGCGACACCAGGTGGCCGAGTACCCGCACGTACTTCCGGCGCCGCATGTGGCGGATCCTGCCGGCGTACCTGCTGCTGGTTGTCATGGTGCTCGCCGTCATGCCCGGCATCGAGGTGCATCCCAAGCATTGGCTCGCCCATCTCACCTTGACGCAGATCTACTGGCCGGACCTGCTCATCAACGGCCTGACCCAGAGCTGGTCACTGGCCACGGAACTGTCGTTCTACCTCGTGCTACCGGCTATCGCGTGGCTGGTGGGCCGGCGTCACCGCGGTGACATCGATGCCAGCGTCCGCCGCCAGTTGTGGGTGCTGGGAACCGCTGTTGGCGTCGCATTCCTGTGGCTGGCCACGCGCACCTTGGTGCCGGCGGTGCACCAGTTCGGTGTGGTCAACATGTGGCTGCCGAACTTCATGGACTGGTTCGCGGTGGGGATGTTCTTCGCGCTGGTGCACAACCGCCTGCGGCTGCCCGACCCACCACGCTGGATGCAGCGCCTGAACGACCTGGCCGACGATGTCACGACCTGCCTGCTCATGGCAGGTGCCTTCTTCCTCCTGGCGGCCACACCGGTGGCCGGCCCCTACACCTTCGGCGAGGGGTCGACCTCACAGGCGTTCGCGCGTCACTACCTGTACCTGGCAGCGGCCGCCATGTTCGTGATGCCGGGTTTCCTCGGCACCGACGGCTGGGGGGCATGGCGCCGGTTCCTCGCCTCACCGCTCATGGTCTACCTCGGATCCATCTCCTACGGCATCTTCCTGTGGCACCTGTTCGTCCTGGAGACCGCCTCCCACCTGTTAGGCATACCGGGATTCAGCGGATGGTTCTGGCTGCTCTGGCCGCTGACCGTGGCGGGCACGATCGCCTGCGCACACGTCAGTTACGTCGTCATCGAGCGTCCGGCACAGAGCTACTCGCACTCGACGTGGCGCTGGTGGCACCGAATCCGGCCAGGGCGATCCCTGCCCACGCCACCGCCAGCGCGATCCCCTGCAGAACCGTCACCGCGGACCCCGGCCTGATCCCGACCAGAGCAGCCAGCACGGCCGCGATGAACACGCCCGTGAAGGTCACCCACGGCAGCGACCGACGCCGCACCACCAGCACGGCGGCGCCGAACGCCGCCAGGCCCCAGGGCCCGAGGGTCAGCAGCACCCCGAGCACGACTAGGCCCAGGAGCACTCGTGGGAGGGCCCGGGTCCCGGCTGCCGCACGGACCCGCAGGCGCGGCGGCCGCAGGGCGACCAGAACCACCACCAATGCCGTGAGCAAGCCGGTCAGCAGGCCAAAGCGGTATGTACGGTCCGGTGCGAAGGTGATGTCAACCGGCCCGGAGATCCCTGCCGGCACCACGAATGCCTGCTTCCAGCCGTCCACCCGCACGGCCCGCAGACCCTGATCCCCCGCAGTTGCGGTCCACCCGGGATTGAAGTTCTCCGCCATCTCCAGAATCCGGTCCTCATCGGCCTCCGAGAGGTCCACGACGCGTCGCGTGTCGGACCAGGTGTCCACCTGCGGGGATTCCGGGCGGCCCGTGGGCCCGTAGAGGCTCTGCTCGGCGAACAGTGCCACTACTGGTTGGAACGCCTGACTACTGCGCACCGCAAGTTCGTGCTGCCCCGCCGGCAGCACCACCCTCGGCGAACACAACTGCGCCGGCAGGGAGCCGCCGTCCACGAACTCCGCCACCCGGGCCGACACCGACGTGGTGGCGACGCGTTCGCCGTCGACCTCGATCGAGGGGCCGCTGCCGCACGGCAGGGTGACCATGGCATCGGCGGGCAACGGCCGGCGCAGGTCGTCGCCGCCGAGCAGGCCGATCTCCGAAACCCCGATCGGCAGACTGATCTCACCGAGTTCGGAGCGCGATCGGACCTGGTTGGCGGTCAGGAAGCGGACGGTCACGGAGTCAGTGTTCACCGGGTCGAAGCGGAAGAGGCCCCGCTCGTCGGTGAAACCCTGGTTCGTCACGCCCCCCGCCTCGACCTGCAGTTCCAGCGGCGACGATGCGTTCACGCCTGGCCGGTTCACCAGTCGTATCCCGCGCAGCATCCGGGCCTGCGGCAACGTGATGGTGATGGCCGGCTGCTTGTCCTCCGGGGCTGCCTGCCACGTGGTGCCGAGCCTGCGATCGAATGCCGAGATCGGAGCACCGGCCACTTCGGGCGTTCGCACCGAGGTGGTTGCCACACCCACTGCCGAGACCCGGGCGATCGCGTCTGCCACCGTTGCCGAGTCCCGCGGGATCACGGCGATGCGCGGCTGTACCGGCATCGCCGACGGCAGGTCGAGAACCCGGAACAGTCCTGGTCGGTCCTGCGAGAAGCGTCCCAGGCCGTCGGAGCAGATGAGGTCCTCGTCACGGGGGACGCACTGCCCCGCGTCCCCCGGACGGGCCGTGAGCAGGATCGCATCGCCGCTGACGGCGTCCGGTAGTCGCAGCGTGCTCACGCCCTCGCCTGGCAGGCGCACTTCGCGGATGCCCAATAGCGGCTGGCGGAAGACATCGGCGACGGCGATCCGCACGGAAGTAGTGGGACCGGCGGCGATCAGAACCGTCTGCCACGCCGAGCGGTCCTGGGCATCGACGCTGGTGGTGCCGTTGTCGGTCGTGATCTCCAAGGGGATGGTCGTGTCCTGCTTGGTTCCGCGGTTGAGGAGTGCTAGATCCAGCGTCTCGCCCAGGGTCACCGGCTGCGGGTACTCGACCTCCCAGAAGGAGTCCTTCTCATTGAGCGCACCTGGTCGCCAGTAGGTGTCCAGCACACCATCCATCGCCGCCGCCGGCGTGGCACCACGTGGCTGCCGCCAGGTGGCGTCGACATCCGAGGCCGAACTGCTGGCGTCGAAGGTGAGTCCCGGCAGTGCCACGGTGTCGCCCGCGTCGCCGAACACCCGGTAGTCGTGGACGGCCCGCTTCTGGACGTAATCCGCGTCGGGGGTGAGGGTGGGTGACTCGTTGGCCCGCATGTAGCCGAAAGTGATCTCCCGTCGGCGGTCGGTGTCGCTGACGATCCCCGCCGCCGCCGGTAGATCCGCTTGCGGATCGCCGGTCAGGACGGTGGACCGGTTCCCCAGGACCCCCTCGTCAGCCAGTGAGAGCAGGGCCTCCGGGCTCCCATCCACAGCGAGCACTGTGTCCGCCGGGCGCAGCAGCACACGCGGGTCGGGTGCGTTGTTGCTGGCGGTCACTTCGTAGATCTCGACCGCCGGGTAGCTCACCCGCATGCCTTCGTCCGCGATGACCTGGGTTCCCCCCGCCCGTTCCACGATCGGCCCGAACCACGCCACCCGCCGCAGTCCCCGGCTGGTGTCGATCGCCTGGTGCACCCGGATCGGCATCGGCGCCTGTCCGCGTGCCGACAGATCGTTGCGCACCACCAGGTAGCGCACGCCCATCCGCTCCAGGTACTGCGCCATTCCTGGGCTTCCCCGTCCCGACTCCAGTCGCGCCTCCAGGCCGTCCAGCATCCGGATGTTCCCAGCACTGGACAGCGGCACCGCGTCGCGGACACCCCAGGGGTAGCCGCCCAGGGCCTGCAACGGTTCGTCCTGCGTGCGGCCCCACACGAAATCCGCGAAAGACGCCCCCGGGACGACCAGGGCCCGACCGGGGTCGGCGACCTCGTTCAACCAGAACGAGGCTTCCCGCCAGTGGTCCGCCAGGGCGACGTAGGTCCGCCCGCGAGCCAGTTGGCCGGAGACCGCGGGCCACCAGCTGGCGACCAGGGCCCCCACCAGCACCCCAGTGACCAGCACCCGCCAGCGTGGCCGAGCAGCCCGGGGCCAGACCGTGGTCAGGACGTGCGCGAAGGCGATGGTCAGCGGGATGCGCGCCACGAGGTCGAACTTGTGCACGTTGCGCAGCGGCGCGCCAGGACCGTCGAGCAGGGTCTGGATCTGTTCACTGCCCAGGCCCGACATGACCCCGGTGTGTCCCAGCCCGACGAGCACCACGCCCGCAACCGTCGCGCCGACCAGGAAGGCCCGGTGCGGCAGCGAGCGCATGGCCAGTCCAGCCATGCCGGCGGCAGCGACCACGCCGGTGGCGATCACGAACGCGGGGTAGGTCGCGAGCATCCACCCGGCCTTCCACACCGATGCCGAACCGAGGTACGCCAACCAGTGGTCCGCACCCCGCAGCACGGTCGTCGGATCGGTGATGGACGTGGTGAAGTTCGCAGACTCGATCCAGTCCAGGAAGGGCGGTGAGTACTGGCCTAGGACGACCAGCGGGATCAACCACCACAGGATGGCCAGCACCGTCAAACCGCTCCACCACGACAGCAACTGACGCCGGCGCGGCCCGGGCTCCAGTGTGAGTAGCCACCACAGCGCCAAGGGCAGCACCGCACCGGCGGCCACCGCGTTGACGCCACCGGCCGCTGTGACCGCCAGCGCGGACAGGGCTGCCGCGCGCGCCACATTGCCCTTCGTCGCGCCGCGCACCAACGGTAGAAGTACCCACGGCGCGACAGCCATCGGCCAGATCTCGACCGACACCGCACTGATGGCCGACTGCGGACGCACGGCCAAGGCGTAGGCCAGCCCGGCGAGGATGCGCGGCCAGCCGCCACCGATCCCCAACGCCCGCAGCAACAGGTACATCCCCAGGAACGCCGCCACCAGGATCAGCGACCACCAGAGTCGCTGCACGACCCACGCCGGCAGTCCCAGCGACTGCCCGACGCCGAAGAACGGCCCCATAGGCCACAGGTAGCCGTAGGCCTGGTTCTGCAACTGCCCGAAGAACCCCTCGGCATCCCACAGGTGCAGCGATCGCCCGAGGAACCCCCAGGGGTCCACTGTGAGGTCGAGTTTGGTGTCGGCGGCGATGCGGCCCGGGTCCTGCAGGAACGCCAGCGTGACCAGGGCGAGGCAGACGGCCACCACCCGGGCGCGCCACACCGGTCGTGCCCGCGGCGGCGCAGGCGGCGCCTCAGCCCGCGAGGGGTCGTCGAGCAGGGTCATCGTTTCCTCAGTATGAGGGCCACGTTCCACATGAGGACCTCCCGCACCACTGGCACCGAACGCACCCAGAACAAGCCGGCCGGAAGGTAGCGGGGGATGATGTCGACGACGTCGGCGTGGGGCTGCGACCGCGCCCAGTTCCGCCCCTGTCGCAGGCTCACCGGGAACAGAGACTCCCCGTAGATGTTCTTGGGCCGGTGGCCGGTCCGGCGGGCATAGCGGCGGGCCGCGAAGTCACCGTTCAGGTAGTGCCAGGGGGCTGTCTCGTGCCCACCCCACGGGCCGTACCACAGCGTGTAGGAGTAGAACACCAACCCGCCAGGACGGCAGACCCGGACCATCTCGTCGCCCATGCTCCACGGTCGGGGTACGTGCTCGCCGACGTTGCTCGAATACACCAGGTCGAAGGCCTCAGAACGGAAGGGCAACCGCTGGCCGTCGCCGATCACCGTGCCCGGCAGTGGTGTGCGCCCGTGCAGCGCCAGTTCCCCGGCGTCGGCGTCCAACGGGGTGTAGGTGGCCCCGGCAGCCGCGAAAGCGTCGGCCCAGTAGCCTGGACCGCCCCCGACATCCAGCACGCGGGAGCCGCCCAGATCGGCCAATTGCGACAGCTGCTCCACAGAGTCGCGCGCCATGGTGCCGTAGAAGCGGTCGGGATCGGACTGCTCGACCTGAAAATCCCGGAACAGCCGCAACGCACGCGACCACGTGGCCATCTGGCGCAGACCCCGGCGGGCGCGCTCATCGGAGATCGGCTCAGTGGTCACCGTTAGAACCTAAGACACGCAAGCCGCGGGAGTGGACCGGGTGACGGTACCGTGTCTCGAACGAGGAGGCTTGCTGTCGATGTCCACCCCCCTGCGCGTGCTGTTCCTGAATTGGCGCGACACCCGACACCCCGAGGGCGGGGGTTCCGAGGTGTACGTCGAGAACGTCGCGCGCTCGCTGGCTGCGGCCGGACACGACGTCACGATCTTCTGCGCGATGTACGACGGCGCGGCCGCGACCGAGGTTGTGGACGGGGTGCGCTTCATCCGAGCCGGCACCAAACTCAGCGTCTACGGTGAGGCGGTCCGCCGGGTGCGCCGCCGGCAGTTCGGCGACCTCGACGTCATCATCGACGTGCAGAACGGGATCCCGTTCATGTCCCGGGCGGTCGCCGGGGGCACCCCGGTCGTGGTGCTCGTCCACCACGTGCACCGCGAGCAGTGGCCGGTGGTCTACGACCGTGTGCGCTCCCGCATCGGCTGGTGGATCGAGTCGGTGCTCGCTCCGCGGCTCTACCGGGACTGCACCTACGTGGCCGTGTCCGAGTGCACACGCGAGGAACTCGGCGGGCTCGGAGTCAGTGCCCGGCGGGTGCAGGTCATCCACAACGGCATCGAGGCTGCGCCCGGACTGGACGTGGAGCGCTCCGGGCACCCGCACATCGCCGTGGTGGGCCGGCTCGTGCCGCACAAGCGCGTGGAACACGTGCTGCGGGCCGGTGCCATCCTGCGCCGCCGCCATCCGGGCCTGCGGATTTCCGTGGTCGGTGACGGCTGGTGGTCGCCCCGCCTGCGGCACGTGGCCCAGACCCTGGGCGTCACGGACATGGTGGACTTCCTGGGATTCGTGGACGAGAAGACCAAGCACCAGGTCTACGCCTCTGCCTGGCTGCTGGCGCTGCCCTCCTTGAAAGAGGGATGGGGCATCGTCGTGATGGAGGCGGCCACCCACGGCGTTCCGGCGGTGGCATACCGTGATGCCGGCGGTGTCGGGGAGTCGATACAGCACGAGACCACCGGCTTGCTGGTGGATGGCGACGTCCTGACTACGCCCGCGCCCTGGACGACCTGCTGTCGGAACCGGTCAGGGGCCAGCACATGGTGAAGAGGCCCGGAAGCGGGCGGAAGAATTTACCTGGGCAGCCACCGCTAAAGCGTTCGCGGCAGTGCTCAGCGATGTGGCAGGAGTTGCTGCCGGCGGCAGGGTGACGGTCGTCCCAGCGCCGTCAGGACACGTGGGAACATGCTCCGACGACGCGGACGGATCAGCTGTCGCCGTAAACGATAAACGGCTTGTCGACCGGCGCCGGCGTGGCGCTCTGGGAACTTGCGATGCCGAATGCGGCACCGATGGCCAGGACCGCACCAACCACAGCGGCGATGATTGCGCCTGCGGGACCACCCATTCGAAAGCCTCCCTATCGAGATGAAGCGACTGCGCGACGAAAGTAGCACGTTTGCCGCACGCGTGGCGCATCCTGGTCCGACACGGGCGGGTTGGAGCGGTCTTCCGGTGACCACGACTGGTGGCCGGGGCGCGCCGCCGCTGTTGCCGAAGGCGGGAGCGTTAGGTACATCCGGGAGCGAAACCGCTACCCGGGAGCGAAACGCACCGGTTCGATCGCTCCCCCACGTACGCAACTCTCCCCCGTAGAGACAGCGCGCACACCGCCACCGCACCTGCCGAAGGCGGGAGCGAAACCGCAAGGCGGGAGAGGAAGGTACACCCGGGAGCGAAACCGCAAGGCGGGAGAGGAAGGTACACCCGGGAGCGAAACCGCCGAGCGAGAAGGACCGGTTCGATCGCTTCCCGACGTACGCAACTCTCCCCCGTGGAGACAGCGCGCACCCCGGACCCGGACCAGCCGCAGGCGGGAGCGAAACCGCAACCCGGGAGCGATACAACCGGTCGTTTTCGCTCCCGCCTGTACGTTTTGCTCCCGGATGCGGATGGCGCGGACCCCCGCGGTCACACCGGCGTCTGCTGGTCGCGACGGCCGCGCCACGCCATCCCCGCTGAGCCCACCAGAAGCGCCGCCGCGACCACATCCACGGCTACCACCGCGGCATCGCGGGGGCGGTGGACCCGGATCTGATCGGCGACTTCACGCAGTTCCAGATCACCCTGGGACCAGACGACCGTCGTGCCGGTGAGGTCCGGGGGTCGCGACGCGGCCGGTTGATCGGTCTGCACCACGATCCACCGGATCCCCTGCTCGGCCAGCACCGGCGACCAGGGCCGCCCCGAGTCGATCGCGCGGCCCACGGCGGCAGCCCGGGGGTCGTCGCCCCCGACCTTCACCAACTGGCCACCCACGGTGACCGGCAGTTGGTCGTTCCAGACGACGGTGCGAGTGAGAACCTCGGCAGCGGGTCCAGGACCACCCCTGAACCGTTCCAGGCGTACCGGCGGAAGGCAGCCCACGGCAGGGACACCACATCGCCCGGCCCCGGGGCGGCGGCCAGTTGCCCCCGGAGCGCGGTCCACGCAGCCGGGTAATCGGCTGGGCGCAGGCGCCCGAAGGCACCCCACGCGAGGTCAGGCATGGCGGCCAGCGGCAGCAGGGCCAGCGCGACGGCCAGGAAGACCTGCAGGGAGGGCACCGCCCGTCGGGACAGGCGGGTCAATCCGGCCGGGGCACACACCGCCAGGAGCAGCACCCAGAACAGGCTCCACTTCTGGCCGTCGCGCAACAGGCCGCCTCCGGGAGGACCACCGATGAGCGCCTGTGCCCATCCCTGCTCCCCCGCCACCCCGGACAACCAGGCCCATGTCAGACCACCGATCGCCAGGACGCCGATCCACACAGCCTCACCGCGCTGCCGAGCGAACCACCGGGACCAGCCGAGAAGTGCCAGCACCACCAGCACGAGCGTGGCGAGCAGGGCGAACCACGTCGTCCGCGACCCGAGCGTGGCCTGTGAGTTCCACACCCCGCCACCGGCCAGGACGCTGCCCAGCACGCCGCCGGGACCGTCGGCGCGGGCGCCGAACACCACCAGCCCGAGCGGATCCGAGACGTCGGTCACGGGACTGCGCACCGCAGGTAGCCACCATGGGGCGTTGAGCAGCACCACCAGTAGGCCGCCCGCCCAGCGCAGCGGGGGGCGCACCCGGCTGCCGGGTCCGAGCGCCAGTGGGATCCCCGCCAGCGCCAGGACGATCCCGCCGGTCGGGACGAGGGCCCCCGCTCCGCACAGGAACACCACCAGCCACACCGACCCCGTTCGGCGTGCGCGCCGGGCCGCCAGCACCACCCACGGCAGCAAGGCGTAGGCCCACAGCAGCCCCCAGTGCCCCATGAGCAAGCGGGCGGCCAAGTAGGCCGACCACAGGTACAGCGACGCCGCCGCCAGTTGCTCCCAGCGCCGACCCCCTGCCAGCCGGCCGGCGCCGACGCCGGCGAGGATCAGCGTCGAGGTCAGCACCACCTTCTGCAGGATCTGCCCGGGCAGCGGGCCGGCCAGCAGCGACACCACCGCGTCCTGCGGGACCGAGCGGGGCAACCCGGCCCCGATGCCGACGTTCCAGGGCAACAAAGTCTGCTGCGGGACGAACACCATGTCGAGGTGGAGGACGTAGCCCGGTGCCAGCAGCGGCGCCACGGCCAGACCGGTGAGCACGCAGGACCACACCAGCAGGGCGTGTCGCTTCCAGGCTTCCGGCACTCGCCTAGGGTGGCATCCGGGAGGCGGCATGGGCGGCGATGACACGAACACCGGCACCCAGCGACTCGTGGGTGGCGGCCTGCTCGTCGCGGTGGCGCTGGGGGTGGGGCAGGTACTGGCCTACGCCCAGACCCTGGTTGCTGCGCGAGTGCTCACCGCGGCGCAGTTCGGCGCATTCCAGGCACTGCTCGCCCTGCTGCTCATCGGCAACACCGTCGCCCTGGCCACGCAAGCCGTCACGGCGCGGCACATCGTGGCCAGCGACCCCGCGCACCGGCGCGATGAAACCGCCGCCGCCTGGCGGACGAGTCTGCAAGCCGCGGCACTGACCACGGCGTTCTGGCTGTTGATCTCCCCGCTCATCGGGCTCGCGCTGCGCCTGGACTCCCCGGCCACCTACCTGCTGCTGGCCCTCACCTTCTTCCCGCTCACGGTCATGGGAGGGGCACTCGGCATCGCGCAGGGCCAGGAGCAGCATGTCCGACTGGCCAGCGTTTACCTGGCCGTCGGGGTGCCGAAGGCGCTGGTCACCATCGCGGTACTGGTGGCGGTGGCGAGTCTGGCCGGCGGCATGTTCGGCCTGGCGGCGGGCAGCGCACTCGGTGCCCTGCTCTGCTGGCTGCTCGTGCGGGGGGACTTCCGCGGCGGCGAGGCGCAGCACTCGACGATGCTGCGGGAGATCCCGGCCGCTGCGTACGCGATGCTCGCACTGTTCGCCCTGACCAACCTCTACATCGTGCTGGGCCGCGTCTTCCTCACACCGGACCAGGCCGGTCAGTATGGGGTTGGCATCATCGTCGCAAAGGTGGTGACGTGGCTGCCGCAGTTCGTGGCCGTTATGGCCTACGCCCGCATGGTGGATGCCCGCCGCGGCCGCACGACCATGGTCGGACTGGGCGTGGTGACCGGCATCGGGCTGCTGTGCACGCTCGCCATCTGGGCGGCGCCCGGACTGGTCGTGGCCATCATCGCCGGCCCGGAGTACGCGGACATGGCCGGGTTGCTGCCGCTGTTCGCCCTCATCGGCGCCTGCGGCGCCCTGCTGCAGTTCGTGGTGTTCGGGCTCGTCGCCATCCGGGACCGGCGCCTCATCCCCGTCATCTGGGCCGGGTGCGCCGTCCTGGTCGCCCTGGTGGCGGTGTGGCACGAGACCGTGGGACAGGTGGCCGTGAGCATGCTGGCGGTCGTGGCCGTCGTCGCGGCCATCGGGGTGTGGCGACTCATCAAGGAGCGCGACGTCCCGGTCAGCGCGGACGTTTCAGTGGGCGGCTGAGTCCCAGTCGGGACCGATACCCACGGACACCTCCAACGGAACCCGGAGTTCCTTCACACCGGTCATGGCCGCCACCACCAGCGCGGTGGCCTGCTCCTGCTCGCCGGGACCGACCTCCAGGACCAGTTCATCGTGCACCTGCAGGAGCGTCCGGGAGCTCAGTCCCGCCTCCCGCAGCGCCTGATCGACGTTCAGCATGGCGACCTTCACGAGATCGGCAGCGCTTCCCTGGATGGGCGCATTGAGCGCCATCCGCTCGGCCATCTCCCGTCGCTGGCGATTGTCGCTGTTGAGATCGGGGAGATAACGCCGCCGGCCCCACAGGGTCTGGGTGAAGCCGTCGACCCGTGCCCTCTCCACCACTTCGTGCAGGTAATCGCGGATCCCGCCGAAACGCGCGAAGTAGTCGTCCATCATGGCCGCCGCCTCGTCGGTGGCGATACCCAGCTGTTGCGACAGCCCGTAGGCTGACAGACCGTAGGCCAGCCCGTAGGACATCGCCTTGATCCGTCTGCGCTGCTCGGCGTCCACCGCATCCACTTCGACACCGAACACCTTCGACGCCACCGTGTTGTGGAGGTCCTCCCCCGACCGGAACGCCTCGATGAGCCCGGCGTCCTGGCTCAGGTGCGCCATCAGCCGCATCTCGATCTGGCTGTAATCGGCGGTCAGCAGGCAGTCGTAGCCCTCGCCGACGACGAACGCGGCCCGGATCTGGCGTCCCTCCGCGGTGCGCACCGGGATGTTCTGCAGGTTCGGGTCGGTGCTCGACAATCGCCCCGTGGCGGCGATCGTCTGGCTGTACGTCGTGTGGATGCGGCTGCCCGCGTCCGCCAGCGGGATCAGGCCTGCCACCGTCTGGCGCAGTTTGCTCTTGTCCCGCCAGACCAGTAGGCACTCCAGCAGCGGGTCCTCGGTCTTGGCGTACAGAGTGCTCAGCGCCTCGGCGTCGGTCGTGTACCCGGTCTTGATCTTCTTCGTCTTCGGTAGCCCCCGCTCGGCGAACAGGATCTCCTGGAGTTGTTTGGGCGAGCCGAGGTTGAACTCCCGGCCGGCCAGGTGGTGGGCCTCCCGGGTCACGTCGGCGATCTGCGCGTCGAACCCGTCCCGCAGGTCGTGCAGCCGCTGCAGATCCACTGCGATCCCGGCCCGCTCCATGGCGACCAGCACGTGCTCCAGCGGCAGTTCCATGTCGTCCAGCAAGGCGCGGCCCACAGGCCCGAGTTGGTTCGACAGCTCTGAATGCAGTTCCAGGACAGCTGCGGCGCTGTCGGCGAGTTCCTGGTCGGCGGTGTCGTCCAGCCCGTCCATGGTCAGTTGGTCGCTGCCGGTGGGCACCACGAGGTCGCGGTGCAGGAACCGGGCGGTCAGGTCCGCCAGTGGGAAGGAGCGCTGGCCGGGGAGCAACAGGTAGGCCTCCAGGGCCGTGTCGCCCACGAGCCCGAGCAACTCGACACCGGCAGCAGCACATGCCAGCAGGGGGCCTTTGGCGTCGTGCAGCACCTTGCCGGCGCCGGGGTCGGCCAGCCAGGTGCGCAGGGCGTCGGGCATGCCGTCGAAGATCGCTGCGGTGCCATCGCCGGCGGCCACCGCCACCCGGTCGACCCGCCCGGTACCCCCGCCCCAGACGCCGACCACGTGCACGCCGTAAGGTCCGGGACCGCCGTGCCGAAGCAGCCACGACTCGGGGACGTCGGTGATGGAGACCTGCGGCGCCGGCACCGTGGCCTGCTGCTCGACGTCGTCGCCCAGAGTGTCGAACAACCGATCACGCAGGACGCGGAACTGCAGGCTGTCGAAGATCTCGTGGACGCGTTCCCGCACGAAGGGGGCCCGCTGCAGGTCCTCGACTCCTACCTCCAGCGGAACGTCGCGCACCAACTCGGTGAGTTGCCGGTTGGTGATCACCTGTCCCAGATGCTCGCGCAGGGCGCTGCCCGCCTTGCCGGGGACCTCGTCGGCGTGCGCGATGAGTGCGTCCAGCGAGCCGAACTGGGTGATCCACTTGGTAGCGGTCTTCTCGCCCACCCCCGGGATGCTGGGCAGATTGTCCGACGGGTCACCGCGCAAGGCCGCGAAGTCCGGGTACTGTGCGGGCGCCAGGCCGTAGCGGTCCTGCACAGCCGCCGGGTCCATGCGCGCCAGATCCGACACCCCCCGCTTCGGATAGAGCACCGTGGTGTCGTCGTCCACGAGCTGGAAGGCGTCGCGGTCACCGCTGAGGATGAGCACCTGCATACCCGCCGCCTCTGCCTGGCCGGTGAGGGTCGCGATGACGTCATCGGCCTCGTATCCGTCCACCGAGATCTCGGTGATACCCATGGCCGCCAGAACGGTCTTGATGAGGTCCACCTGCCCGGCGAACTCACTGGGCGACTTGGAGCGATTGGCCTTGTACTCCGGAAAGGCCTCGCTGCGGAACGTCTGGCGCGACACGTCGAAAGCCACCGCGATGTGCGTCGGCTTCTCATCACGCAGAGCGTTGATCAGCATCGACGTGAACCCGAACACCGCGTTGGTCGGCTGACCGGTGGTGGTGCTGAAGTTCTCGACCGGCAGCGCGTAGAAGGCGCGATAAGCCAGCGAATGTCCATCGAGGAGCAGTAAGCGCGACCGGGACTCGTTCATCGTTTGCGAGTCTAGGACCGTGCCGCCGGCAGGCGACTCGGTACCGCCGACCCGGTCGGGGCAGGGCGACACCTACGGTGGAGTTGTGAGCACTGATTCGTGGCCTGAGCAGTTCAAAGCCATGGGCATGGGCGCCCTGGCCGAGACCATGGGCATCGAGATGACGATCGAAGACGGTGCGGTGGTCGGGCGCATGCCCGTGGCCGGCAACACCCAGCCCTACGGGATCCTGCACGGTGGCGCCACGGCGGTACTGGTGGAGTCCATCGGATCGGTGGCTGCGGCCCTGGCCGGCCGGGGCAAACTCTCACTGGGGATCGAACTGAGCGTCTCGCACCACCGCGCCGTGCGCACCGGGTACGTCACCGCACGCACCGAACCGGTGCACGTCGGGGGGACGCTGGCCTCGTACATCATCCCGGTGCTCGACGACGAGGGCCGCCGCATTGCGACCGGCCGGCTCACCTGCCTCCTGCGCGACGCAGCCCCGTGAGCGCGCCCATGCGGTGGCCACGCGGGACCCGCACGGACGACGGCCCCCCGAGTCGGCGCCTGATGCCGGCGGTCGTCGCCACCCGCCGGTGCAAGTAGGGGCCGAACCCCCAGCCTGCGTACCAGCGCGCCACCTGCCGGGAAGCCGGCGGGATGTCCACGACGATCTGGTCGGATCCCATCGAGTTCGCCCAGTCCGTGACTTCGCGCAGCAACGCGGTTCCGACGCCCCGGTCCCGATGTGCGTCGTCGACGTGCAGGACGTGGATGTGAACCCCCGGCGCATCCATCAGCGGACCACCGTCGGTCAGGGAGACCGTTGCGATACCGGTCGCCGTGTCGCCGTCCCACGCCGCCAGGAACCGGAACCCGCCACCTGCCGCGGCCTCGACCCTGCGGCGCAACCGGTCCAACGACAATGCCAGTGGGACGCTGGCCTTGCGCCGTCCGGAGGACTGCCATGCGCGCTCCCACAGCCCCGCCACCTGTTCCAGATCGGACATGGCCACGTCCCGGACCGCGATCCCCATGGTCACCTCCATCCCTTCCAGGGTACGAGGCACCGCCGAGCGCCTTTCACCCGTCACGAGCTATCACGTCGTATTCAGGAAGTGATCGACTTTGATCACGGCACGCCCTAGATTGGGAGCCGTCCTGGTGGGATGTTCTGTCACACTGACCCACACGGACGGACTCCATTTCTGTTGACTGAGGAAAGTCGAGGTATGCGCGTGCGACGACTGCTGCTGGCTTTCAGCGCGGCCGCTCTCGCCCTGTGGGCATTGCTCGGTGGCGCATCTGCAGCCTTCGCTGCGGGCGAGACCATCGGCGGGGTGATCAAGTCCGGGACCGAGGGCTTGCCGGATGTGACGCTCAACGTCTCCAACGAAGCGGGCTTCACCGAGGACGCGACCACAGATGCCGACGGCAAGTGGCTGGTGGAGGTACCCGACGCCGGCACCTACACGGTGACCCTGGACACGGCGACGCTTCCCGAAGGTGTGGCGCTGACCAACGCCGAGCGCACCTCTGCGGAGGTCACTGTCGGTCCTGGCCAGTCGAAATCCGTTCTGTTCCCCACCGGTGAGGCCCGCGTGGCGTCGGAATCGACCCTCGACCGGGCCCTGCAGTTGATCACCGACGGCTTCATCCTCGGTCTGTCGATCGCTCTGGCTGCGGTGGGCCTGAGCCTGATCTTCGGGACCACCGGGCTGACCAACTTCTCCCATGGCGAACTGGTGACCTTCGGGGCCCTGATGGCGTATTTCTTCAACAATCTGCTGGGGCTGCCCTTCGTCGTGGCCGCCATCGGCGCCGTTGCAGCCGGGGCGCTGTTCGGCTACCTGCAGGACCGGTTCTTCTGGCGCTGGCTGCGCAAGCGCGGGACCGGGCTGATCGCCATGCTCGTGATCTCGATCGGTCTGGGCATCCTGCTCCGGTACGTGTACCTGTTCTTCTTCGGCGGCAGCACGCGGCAGTACGCGTCGTACGCCGGGCAAGCCGGCCTGGTCATCGGCCCTGTCGACATCACCCCGAAGGCCCTGATCGGGGCCATCGTGGCGATCGTGGTGCTCATCGCTACGGTCCTGTGGCTGCGGCTGACTCGGGTCGGCAAGGCATCACGCGCGATCGCCGACAACCCGGCCCTGGCATCCGCATCGGGCATCGACGTGAACCGGGTCATCTCCGTGATCTGGATGGCGGGCGCGGGGCTCGCAGCGCTGGCCGGCATCATCTACAGCCTCTCCCTGGGCGTGAACTGGATCGAAGGTTTCCAGTTGCTCCTACTCATCTTCGCCGGTGTCACGCTGGGCGGGCTGGGAACTGCGACGGGCGCCATCGTCGGTTCGCTGATCGTGGGCACCATGATCCAGCTGTCCACCCTGGTGATCCCGTCGGAGTTGAAGAACGTGGGCGCACTGGCCGTATTGATCGTGATCCTGATGATCAGACCGCAGGGCATCATGGGCCGCAGCGAGAGGATCGGGTGACGCCATGGATTGGGGAAACGTCTTCAGCCAGGCCCTCACGCAGGGGATCGGCATCCAGGCCGTCATCTTCGCGCTCGCGGCCATCGGCCTCAACGTGCAGTTCGGGTACACCGGTCTGCTGAACTTCGGCCAAGCCGGCTTCCTGGCCGTCGCGGCCTACGGCCTGGGGGTGTCCATCGCCTACGCCGGCTGGAGCCTGTGGGTGGGCCTCCTGGTGGGCATCGCCGCAGCGGTCCTGCTGGCGCTGCTGCTCGGTGTCCCGACCCTGCGGTTGCGGGCTGACTACTTGGCCATCGTGACGATCGCGGCCGCGGAAATCCTGCGACTTGTGTTCCGGTCCGTGACCTTCGACCCGGTGTTCGGCGGATCCGATGGCATCAACCGCTTCGCCGACGACTTCTACACCATCAACCCGTACTCGGGGCCATTGAGCCTGGGGCCGGCGACGTTCAGTGAGAACGACGCGTGGATCGTGACGGTCGGGTGGGTCCTCGTGGTCATCATGTCGATCCTGGTGTTCCTGCTGATGCGCTCACCCTGGGGCCGGGTGATCAAGGCCATCCGCGAGGATGAGGACGCGGTGCGGTCACTGGGCAAGAGCGTCTACTCCTACAAACTGCAGGCACTGATCATCGGTGGCGTGATGGGCTGCTTCGGCGGGTTCATCGCAGCCATCGCCTTCCAGTCCATCCAGCCCGACTACTACAGCACGGACCTCACCTTCTTCGCGTACGCCGTGCTCATCCTCGGTGGCGCCGCCCGGGTGCTCGGACCGATCGTCGGGTCGGTGGTGTTCTGGTTCCTGCTGGTGTTCATTGACGGCGCCTTGGCGGGGCTCGTCTCCAGCGGCACGATCGATTTCATCCGCAGCGACCAGGTCGGCCAGATCCGTTACTGGATCCTGGGCCTGAGCCTCATGCTCTTGATGATCTACCGCCCGCAGGGGATCCTGGGCGACAAGAAGGAGTTGAGTCTCGATGCCCGATGACCTCCGGCACCTCGTCGATGCGCTCAAGGACGTTCCTCACGAGCCGGGCGTGGCCAAGCCCGACCCCATCCTCGTCGTGGACGCCGTGCAGCGTCACTTCGGTGGCCTGGTCGCCGTGGACGTCGATCACGTAGAGGTCCAGCGCGGCACGATCACCGCGCTCATCGGCCCCAACGGTGCGGGCAAGACGACGTTCTTCAACCTGCTGACCGGCTTCGACCGGCCCAACCACGGCAGGTGGACCTTCGAGGGCCGCCAGTTGGCAGGGGTGCGGCCGCACAAGGTCGCGAAGTTCGGCATGGTGCGCACCTTCCAACTCACGAAGGCGCTGAGCCGTCTGACGGTGATGGAGAACATGCGGCTCGGGGCACAGCATCAGCGCGGCGAGAAACTCTTCGCGTCGTTCTTCCCCTTCCTCTGGCGCGCGCAGGAGGATGAGATCTCGGAGAGAGCTCTGCGACTTCTGGAGAGTTTCAACCTCGCACCCAAACAGGATGATCTTGCGGGCTCCCTGTCCGGTGGCCAGCGCAAGTTGCTGGAAATGGCACGGGCGCTGATGGTCGAACCCGACATGGTGATGCTCGACGAGCCCATGGCCGGGGTCAACCCGGCATTGACGCAGAGCCTGCTCGACCACATCCGGCAGGTGCGTGCGGCCGGGACCACCGTGCTGTTCGTGGAGCATGACATGGACATGGTCCGCGACATCAGCGACTGGGTCATCGTCATGAGCCAGGGGAAGGTGATCGCAGAAGGCCCGCCGCACGACGTCATGGGCGACGATGCGGTCATCGACGCCTACCTGGGCACCCACCACGACAAGCCGCTCACGGATTCCGGGGTCGCCCTCACCGCCCAGACCGAGGAGGCCTGATGACCGGCACCACGATCGAAGGCCGCGACGTGCACGTGGCGGCGGCCGAGGGCGCGCTGGTCCGCATCGACGACGTGATCGCCGGGTACTTCCCCGGCGTCAACATCCTCAACGGCTGCGACCTGTACGCCCAACGCGGCGAGCTCGTCGGCATCATCGGTCCGAACGGCGCCGGCAAGTCCACGCTCCTGAAGTCCTTGTTCGGGCTGGTGAAGGTGCGCAGCGGGAAGGTGACGTTCGACGACAAGGACATCACGAACAAGCGCGCCGACCGACTCGTGAGCATGGGAATCGGCTTCGTGCCGCAGAACAACAACGTGTTCCCGTCGCTGACCATCGAGGAGAACCTGCAGATGGGGGCCTACCAGGAACCCAAGGCCTTCCACCGCCGGTTCGACGAGGTGGCCGGGCTCTTCCCTGCACTGCGCGACCGCCGTAAACAGCGCGCCGGTTCGCTGTCCGGCGGCGAGCGCCAGATGGTGGCGATGGCCCGCGCCCTGATGATGGAGCCCAAGGTGTTGCTGCTCGACGAGCCATCGGCGGGCCTGTCCCCGGCGCTGACCGACGAGGCGTTCGTGCGGGTCAAGGACATCAACAAGACCGGCGTCACCGTGATCATGGTCGAGCAGAACGCGCGGCGCTGCCTGCAGATCTGCGACCGTGCCTACGTGCTCGACCAGGGGCGCAACGCCTACACCGGCACTGGCAGGGCACTGGCCAACGACCCCAAGGTGGTCGAGTTGTACCTGGGGACCCTGGCCAAGGTCTGACGCCCCGGCCTCCTGCGCGGTCAGGTCTGGCCAGCAGCGGGTCCCGGAAAAGCCAGATGGTGACCGCGCGTCCACCGGAGGCCTCTGGCCGCACTCCCAGCCCGTGCGTGTCCCCTTAACGCGACGGTGCCCGTCCCCCGGAGGGGACGGGCACCGTGCGTTGTGAACCGGATCAGCCCTGCGAGGCGTCCGGAACGTCACCTTCCTCGGAACCCGTCCGGGTGTAGGTGTTGTCGGCACCGTAGGTGTAGACACCCATGACGGCCTTGCTCGGGTCACCCACGTCGTTCAGGTCGATCGGGCCGGACTTGCCGTCGTAGTCGATGTCCTTGCCCTCCTTCAGCAGATCGAGGCACTGCTGGTAGCTGGTGCACTTCTCACCCTCAGCGGAAACCTGCTTGATGTTGTCACCGATCGCCAGACCGCTGTCGTTGCCGGCGGCCTGGGCGGCCAGGGCGATGATGATCGTGGCGTCGTAGGCCTCAGGGGCGTAGGAGAAGTCCTTGAGGTCGGGGTTGATCGCCTTCAGTTCGGCCTGGAAGTCCGCACTCGCCTCGGCGCCCGGCAGGGTGCCCTGCGTGCCCTCCATGGAGCCCTTCGGCAGGTCCTTGTACAGGGTGTTGGACAGGTTGCCGTCCACCAGGTACAGCGGAACCTTGTCCGGGCCGATGCCCTGCTTGATCATCTCCTGCACGATCTTGCTCGACTCGTCGAACCCGATCAGGACCACGGCTTCGGGGTTCGAGGCCTTGGCCTCGGACACCTCAGCTTCGTACGACGCCGCCTTGGGGTCGTAGATCTGCTTGGACGAAACGGTGCCACCGGCAGCGGTGAACGCCTTCTCGACGTTGTACGCCAAGCCTGTGCCGTAGGCGTCGTCGAGCGCCAGGATCGCGGCGGTGGTGTTGCCGTCGCCGGCGACGAGGTCACCGAGGACCTGGCCCTGGAAGGTGTCCGGCGGGGCGGTGCGGGCGTACAGACCCTTGTCCGGGTACGTCGAGAACTCCGGCGAGGTGTTCGCCGGGGAGACCTGCTGCACACCCGCGCTGGTGATCTTGTCGATGACGGTCAGCGACACTGCGCTGGAGGCGGCACCGATGATGGCGTCCACGCCCTGCGACAACTGCCGGTCGACGGTCTGCGACGCGATGTTGGTCGAGGTGTCACCGGAGTCGCCCACGACGGACTCGACCGGTTGGTCGTTCACGCCTCCGGCGTCGTTGATCTCCTGGACGGCCAGATCGACACCAGCGAACTCGGGCGGTCCGAGGAATGCCAGCGACCCCGTCTGCGGCAGCAGGGTGCCGATCTTCAGGGTGCCGTCGCCCTGGGCGGCGGAAGACTCTGCGGACGGGCTTGCGGAGGACTCTGTCGAGCCGGAGTCGCTGCTGCACCCAGCCAGCGCCAGGCTCGCAGCACCCACCACCACAAGCGACCGCAGAATGATCGGTCGGGACATATACCTGCCCTTGTGCGTAGTTTTCGGTGCGACTGTCGCACCGAATGGAGTACACCTTACGGACATTCGACCCATAGACAAACCATCTCGGGCACATGTTGCCGATCCGTGACAGCCGTCGCTTCAGGAATCGGCGCTCAGCATCTTCCGGGCCACCTCCACCAGCGGCAGTCGCTGGTCCATCGCTGCCCTTCGCAGCCACGTGTAGGCCTCGTCCTCGCTGACGCCCAGGCGTTCCTGCACGATTCCACGTGCCCTTTCGATGGTCTTCCGGTCCGCCAGGCTCTGCTCGAGTTCGCGGGCCCGTAGCTGTTCGTCGCGCAGTTGGCGGTAGCGCTGCCACGCCACCATCAGCGCAGCCCGGAGTTCGTCCGGCTGGAACGGCTTCACCAGGTAGCCCATGGCTCCGGCGGCGACGGCGCGCTGGATGAGTTCCGGCTGGCTGAACGCGGTCAGCATCACCACGGCCGTCGTGTTCAGGGCGATGATCTCGGAGGCCGCAGCCAAGCCGTCCATGTCGGGCATCTTGATGTCCAGGAGGGCCACCTGCGGTGCGTGCAGTTGCGTCTGGTGCACCGCGGAGCGGCCGTCGCCCACAGCTGCCACGACCGCGAACCCGAGTTCCTGCAGGGTCTCCACAAGATCCATGCGGATGAGGGCTTCGTCCTCGGCCACCAGCACTCGCAGCGGATCCTGGGTCATGGCGTGTCCTCGTCCCGTCGTCGTCGAGTTGTCGGGCCGCCGATACCATGGACTCCGCACGCCCTCGTAGACCAACCGGCAGAGTCACAGGCCTCAAAATCCTGGCAGTGTGGGTTCGAATCCCACCGAGGGCACACCGACACGGGTATTACTCCCCCAGCGTGATCCGTGGCTTCACCGACTGCACGCGCGCCAGCACGCCGTTGATGTACCGCCCGGACTCATCGGTCGACAGATCGTTGGCCAGTTGCACCGCCTCCGCAAGTGCCACCGCGTCGGGGACGTCCCCCCACAGGATCTCCCAGGTTCCCACCCGCAGGATGGCCCGGTCGACGGCCGGCATCCGGTCCAGCGTCCAGCCCTGGGCATAGGTGGACACTGTCTCGTCGATCTGCTCGGCGTGCGCAGCCGTCCCGCGCACGATCTGCTCGGTGTATTCGTTGACCTCCGCCTGCATCCGGGAGGCCAGCGACTCCAGCGCCTGCTGTGCGGTCTGCTGGCGCAGGTCCATCTCGTACAGGACCTCCACCGCCCGGCGGCGGGCCTTGCTGCGTGCGGACACTAACCCGTCACGCGACCCAGGTACGACCCGTCGCGGGTGTCCACCTTGATCTTCGCGCCGGACTCGAGGAACAACGGCACATGGACCTCTGCACCGGTCTCGAGCCGAGCGGGCTTGGTCCCACCAGTGGACCGGTCGCCCTGCAGTCCGGGCTCGGTGTACTCGACGACCAGTTCGACGCTGGCCGGAAGCTCGACGTACAAAGGCGTCCCGTCGTGCAGCGCGACGATCGCCTCCTGGTTCTCCAGCAGGTACTTCACTGCGTCACCGACGGTGACGGCCGGGACCGGGATCTGGTCGTAAGTCGTGGCGTCCATGAAGATGAAGTCGTCGCCGTCGTTGTACAGGTAACTCATCGAGCGCTTGTCGACGTTGGCGGTCTCCACCTTCACACCGGCGTTGAAGGTCTTGTCCACGACTTTCCCGGACAGCACGTTCTTGACCTTGGTGCGCACGAAGGCACCACCCTTGCCGGGCTTGACGTGCTGGAACTCCACCACCGTCCATAGTTGCCCGTCGAGGTTGAGCACAAGGCCGTTCTTCAAGTCGTTGGTCGTCGCCACGTCGTTCTTCCTTATCCAACCCTCGCGAGGGAGCGAGGGAAATCTGTGAGGATCTCCACGCCATCATCGAAGACGATCACGGTGTCCTCGATGCGTACCCCGCCCCGCCCGGGGAGGTAGATCCCGGGTTCCACCGTCAGCGGAACCCGTGCTTCCACTGTATTGGTGGAGGTCGGGCCGAGGAACGGCACCTCGTGGATCTGCAGACCGACTCCGTGCCCGAGTCCGTGCGGGTAGTGCTCCCCGAAGCCGGCCCCGACGATGACTTCGCGCGCCACACGGTCGACGTCCTGACACTGCGCACCAGGCGCGAGCGCGGCGATCCCGGCCCGTTGGGAGCGGGCCACCACGTCATGGATCTGTGCCTGCCACTGCTCGGGTTCGGCGGCGACGATGAAGGTGCGGGTGCAGTCAGCGTGATAGCCCTCGCAGCGCGCCCCGAAGTCGATCTTCAGCAAGTCGCCCGGCACGATCGGCCGATCGGTCGGCTGATGGTGCGGGATGGCACTGTGCGGGCCACCCGCGACGATCGAGTCGAAAGCCCGGTCCTCCGCGCCTTCGAGTCCCATCAGCAGTTCGAGGCGACGCGCGATCTCGACCTCAGCCATGCCCACCTGGATCTCGTCGGTCAGTCGCTTCAGTGCCCGAACACTCATGGCACACGCATGTCGCACCAGGTCGAGCTCGTCTTCGTCCTTCACTGCCCGTAGGCCCGAGATGTCGACGTCCGTGGGCACCAGCTCGACCTCCGGCACGTCTTCGCCCGCCCGCCGCCACGCCGCCACCGGCACCGTCGCCGCGTCGAAGCCCACAGTGGCGAAGCCGCGCTCACCGGCCCCGGTCAGCAGGTCGGGGATCAGGCGTCGCGTGACGACGAGTTCCGCGTCGGGCGCTTCCTGTCCAGCCTGTACCCGGTAACGGCCGTCGGTGGCGAGCACCAGGGTGTCCGCCGTCACCAGCAATGCTGCGTTGGAGCCGGAGAACCCGCACAGGTAGCGCACGTCGGTCAGATCCGTGACCAGCAGCGCCTCGCAACCGGCGCGTGCCATGCGCTCACGCAGGAGGTCGCGCCGCCGGGGAAGCACGCTCATCAGGTTGTCTCCAGGGCAGCCAGGGCGTCCACGGCGAGCAGGTACGACGCGACACCGAAGCCGGCGATGGTCCCGCTGGCCACCCCGGCGATGACCGACGTGTGCCGGAACTCCTCGCGTGCCGCGGGGTTGGAGATGTGCACCTCGATCAGCGGTGCCGTGCGTTGCGCAGCAGCGTCGCGCAGGCCATAGCTGTAGTGCGTGAACGCGGCCGGGTTGAGGATGACCGGCAGCCTGCCATCGGCGGCCTCGTGCAACCACGAGATCAGTTCGGCCTCGGAGTCGGTCTGGCGGACATCGGCCTTCATGCCCTTCGTCGCGGCGTACTCCATCACCGACTGGCGAAGCTGCTCGAAGTCGGTCGATCCGTACACGTCCGGCTCCCGGCTGCCAAGACGCGAGAGGTTCGGCCCGTTGAGAACAAGGATCGTCATGGGGTCACCTGCGCGTACGCGGCCGCGACCAGCGCGGGGTCGGGTCCGACGAGCATCTCGGGGCGTGCCACATCGGACAGTATGACGAACCGCAACGTGTCACCACGGGTCTTCTTGTCCCGCATCATCGCGTCCAGCAGTCGCGGGAACTGCCCGTCGTAGGTCGTGGGCAGGCCCACCGACGTCAGCACCGCTCGGTGCCGGTCGACCACGTCGTCGCCCAGTCGCCCGGCAAGGCGGGCCAGTTCGGCGGCGTAGACCATGCCCACCGCGATGGCCGGGCCATGGCGCCAGCGGTAGCGTTCGTTGCGCTCGATGGCGTGGCCGAGGGTGTGCCCGTAGTTCAGCACTTCGCGGCCCAGGGCCACGTCCAGGGACTCGCGGAAGTCGCCGGACACCACATCGGCTTTCACCCGGATGGCACGCACGATGGCCTCCTCCAGCGCAGTGGACGCTGCCGAGAGGATCCCCTCTGGATCAGCCTCCACCAGTTCCAGGATCGCCGGATCGGCGATGAACCCGGCCTTGATCACCTCCGCCAGCCCGGAGATCATCTCCGCCCGGGGCAGTTCGGCAAGGGTGTCCAAGTCGCAGACCACCCCCACCGGTTCGTGGAACGCGCCCACGAGGTTCTTCCCCGCGGCGGTGTTGATGCCCGTCTTGCCGCCCACCGCCGCGTCCACCATGGCCAGCAACGTCGTCGGCACCTGCACGATCGCCACCCCGCGCAACCAGGTGGCGGCGACGAAGCCGGCAAGGTCGGTCGTGGTGCCGCCGCCCACGGCGACCAGGGCGTCACTGCGGGTGAAACCGTTGTCGCCCAGCACGGTCCAGCAGTAGTTCAGCACCTCGACGCTCTTCGCGTCCTCGGCGTCGGGGATCTCGATGGAGATGGCCTCCACCGACAGATCCCCGCGCAGTTGCTCCCCGGTGGCCCGCAGTGCCCGCGGGTGGATCACCGCCACCCGGGAAGCCGTCGCCGGGATGCTGGCCAGCACGTGATCGAACAGGCCACGACCCACGACCACCGGGTAGCTGCTCGCGCCCCGGACCTCGATCGTCTGCGTCATCGACCGGCCTCCCATCTGACCACTTCTTCGGCGATCTGCACCGGATCCCGGTCGTCGGTCGGCATTGTGTGCCGGGCCGCCGGCCGGTAGACCTCGGCGCGCTGCTGCAGCATGTCGTGCAACTGACCGCGGACGTTGCCCATGGCCACGGGCCGGGACCCGGACAGGCCGGTCCGGCGCGCGGCGGCCACCAGGCCCACCTCCAGCCAGACCGTCGGCACCGGCGCCAGTCCCTCGCGGACCCGGGGCGACATCGGCGCACCACTGCCCACCGCGACCACCGCGCCGTCGGCGTCAAGGGCCGCGAGCACGAGTGCCTCCTCCGCGACGCGGAAAGCCGCCTCATCGTCGATCACGGCCTCAGCGACACTGTGGCCGTACCTGCGCTCGTACTCAGTGTCGGTGTCCACGAAGTCGGCGCCCCACATGTCCGCCACCAGCGCCCCGACGGCCGACTTCCCGGCGCCAGGCGCCCCGATCAGTGCCAGCCGGGCGCTCACCGCAGACTGTCCAGGTAAGCAGCCAGATTGCGGCGCACCTCCGGCAGGCTGTCGCCCCCGGTCTTCTCCAGCAGAGCATCGGCCAGCACCAGGGCCACCATGGCCTCGGCGATGACCCCGGCGGCCGGGACCGCACAGGCGTCGGAGCGCTGGTTGATGGCGGTGGCCGGCTCGCCGGTGGCGACATCGATGGTGCGCAGCGCCCGGGGGACGGTGCTTATCGGTTTCATCGCTGCCCGCACGCGCAACGGCTCGCCGGTGGACATGCCCCCCTCGGTACCGCCGCTGTGGCCGGTTTCCCGGGTCAGTTCCCCGTCGACCAGCAGGATCTCGTCCTGGGCGGCCGAGCCACGCATGCCGGCCAACGCGAAGCCGTCACCGACCTCCACCCCTTTGATGGCCTGGATGCCCATGAGCGCCGAGGCCAAGCGGGCGTCGAGGCGACGGTCGGCGTGGACGTAACTCCCCAGCCCCGGCGGCAGCTCCTCGGCGATGACCTCGACGACTCCCCCGAGGGTGTCGGCGTCGGCCTTGGCCGCGTCGATCTCGGCCACCATGGCCCGGCCGGTCTGCGGGTCCGCACAGCGCACGGGGTCGGCGTCGATGGCGGCCTGGTCGGCGAAGACCGGCGGCGGCCCGGCGCTGGCCACACTGCCGATCCGCACCACATGGCTGAAGACGTGCACCCCGGCGGCCTGCTCCAGCAGCGCCTTGGCCAGGACCCCGAGGGCCACCCGGGCGGCTGTCTCACGGGCGCTGGCCCGCTCCAGCACCGGCCGGGCGTCGTGGAAACCGTACTTCTGCATCCCCACGAGATCGGCGTGGCCGGGGCGGGGCCGTGTCAGAGGGGCGTTGCGGGCCAGCCCGGCCAGCACCTGCTCGGCCACGGGGTCGGCGGCCATGACCTGCTCCCATTTCGGCCATTCCGAGTTGCCCACGCTGATGGCGATCGGCCCGCCCTGCGTGCGCCCGTGCCGGACGCCGGCCAGCAGGCTCACGTCATCGGCTTCGAACTTCTGCCGGGCGCCCCGACCGTATCCGAGCCGTCGGCGCGCCAGTCCGGCGGCAACATCATCGGTGGTGACGGCGACGTCGGCAGGCATCCCTTCCAGCACCGCGGTGAGCACCGGCCCGTGCGACTCCCCTGCCGTCAACCATCTGAGCATGGTTCATATCGTGTCATGCGGGCCGACGGCCGGCGGGCACCCCGGCGGATCAAAGCCGCTCTGTGGTGCCCCGGCAGACGCTCACCCGGGCGGGCTTCTCAGCTCGTTCCAGCCACACACAGTTCCCGCCCAGCGGCGACACGTAGGTCACGCCCTGCACGCCTGGCACCGACTGGTACAGCCGGGTGCGGTCACCGTCCACGCGGGCGACGATGAAGTCGTCCTCCAGCGACAGGACCGTCACCGGCACGGAGTCCTCGGCGTCCTTGCCCTTGTCGATCGGCTTGGGGACAGGATCCACCTTCTTCTTCTTGCTGTCGGAGTCCGAGGGCTTCGTGGAGTCTGATGTCGACGAGCCGTCGATCTTCGGGGCGTTGCGGGAGGTCTTGGTCGTCGGTGACGGGGACGGTGACGGCGACGCACCCGTGTTCTTCGGTGGGGTCGAGGTGCCGGGATCGTTGGCGTCGTCCTCGCTGCCCTCCAGTGGGGTGAAGGGGTTGGGGTTGCTCCGGCTGACCACTGTGGTCACGACGGCATCGGTCACCGGCTGCACGGGTTCCACAGGCTCGATCGTCGGGGAGGCGGTCGGTGAGGCGTGTGGCACGGGCTCCTCGGCCTGCGCGTCGTCGCCACCGCCACCCACCAGTAGGTACAGCCCGCCGAGTGCCGCGACGCACAGGGCCACCACGAGCATGATGACTGCGCGCCGGTTCTCCTGCAGGTACTCCGACATGGTCACTCACCTCCTGTGCGCAGGTCCGCGGGCAGGCGCACATCATCACCGTTGAGGACGAAGACCCGCGCCTGCATGGTGAAGGTGAGCGGCCCGGCGGATCCGGTCTGCCCGGAGTTGCGGCTGATGTCGAGGCTGGTGACCAGGAACGCGCGCTGCTGCTGTTCGAGGCGCGCGATGAGTTGCTTGATCGAGTTGTACGAACCCTGACCGGCCAGCGTCATCGGCACGTAGGCGACGCCTGTGTTCTTGGGGGCGACACCCTGCCCGAGGTTGGTGGGGTTGGGAGCCGGGGCTGCCGGAGCCTGCGACTCACCGTTGTTCTCGGAGTCCGAGGCCGACGGGGTCGGGGTCGGCTTCACCTTGAACAGCGTGATCTGACCCGGCTGCAGGGAGTCCAGTTCCACGCCCTCGGCGCGTGCCTCCGCCTGGATCGTGCGCATGAGTTTGGGGACGTCGACGTCCTTGGGGATCTTGGCGCGGATCCGTTGCAGGGCGTCGATCTGCTGCTGGAGATCCTCCTCCTGTGCCGCGAGTTGCTTGGTCTGGGCCACCGTGGCGTCGGTCTTCTCGTTGGTGGTCGTGACCTGCTGCTTGGTCTGCGACACCGAACTGTAGACCGGGTTCACGGCGACCATCCAGACGACGTAGGCGAGCAGGATGACGCCGAGCAGGCCGCCGATCAGCCAGAAGCGCGGGTTGTTCTTCATCGTGCACCTTCCACATACCGGCCGGACAGCGCCTGGTCGGTCAGCTCCGCGGTGTTGCTGAAGGTGTAGATCCCGATTGTGCTGTCGCGCGACACCTCGGTGAGGATCACGTTCTGGTAGTCCGGTGTGGCCCGCAGGACGTCGATCCACGCCGAGACGTCGTTGAAACTGGCCGCCTCCCCGGCGAAGGTCACGGTGCCCACCGGAAGGTCGGCTGTCTGGTCGGTCGACGGCGTGGCGGTCGTCCCGCTGCCCGCCTCGGGATCACCGATCATCATGGACACCTGCGTCAGGGACACATTGGCCGGCGTGACGGCCGCCAACTGCGTCACCAGTCGCGCTACCTGCACCTCGTTGCCCATGGCCTGGGCCAGTTCGTAACGGGCTGCATCCACCGCCGCGTAGACCGCCGGGACCTCCGCGTACTGCGCTTTGTCCGCCTCCGCACTGCGCAGTGCTTGCTGGGATGCCGACAGTTGCGCGTTGGCCGACGCGAGTTCCATGCGCCCGACGAGGTAGAGCAACGCCAGCACCCCGAGCAGCGTCAGGCCGACGATGGCCACGATGCGCTTGGACTGCCCCACGGCCCGGCGTAGCACGATGGCCGGCGGCATGAGGTCGGGCAGGGGGAACTCGCGGCGGTTGAGCAGTGCGTCCAGACCGGCCTGTGGGGTGGCCACCCGCACGAGCCGTTCCTGGTCACTGCCACCGGGCTGGTCATGACCGGTCGGCGATGCGGGGTTGTACGAGGTGGTCATGCCGCCCCCATTGCCAGTCCCACGGCCGCCATCGACGCCGGGCTCGCGGCGTACGCGACCTCCTCAGCGGACAGCGAACGCCCGTTGCGCACATTCTGTGCCGTCGCGGCCTCGACTGGCACGCGCAGCACACCGTTGAGGATCGGGACCAGACCGAGAGTGGCACCGCCGCCGCCGACGACGTAGGCACGCTCAATCGGGCGGCCTTCACTGGTCTTGAAGAAGTCGACCGAGGTGCGGATGTCGGTGACCAAATCGGACAACGCCGTGCGCATGGCCACCTCGGTGGCGGAGCGGTCCGCCTGGCTCATGGCCGCCCACATGCCCGGCAGCGCCATCTTCCAGCGTTCCGCCTCGGCCTCGGTGATGCCCATCTGGTCGGACAGGGCTGAGGTGATGTCGCGTCCCCCCCTGCTGAGGATGCGCACGAAGTGCGGTTGCCCGTGCTCCTGGATGGTCACGCTGGTCATGGAGCTGCCGATGTCGAACACCGCTTCCGGGCCTGCCGCGTGGGAGTCTGCCACGACTCGCAAGGTGGACAGCGGCGTGAGCGTCACCGAGACGACGCGCAGCCCCGAGTCCTCCACCGCGTCGACCATCTGCAGCACGCCCTCTTCGCCGGCGGCCACGAGCAGGCCGCGCACCATCCGCGAACCGTCCTCGTCGAGGACCTCCTCGTACGACAGGAAGTCCAGGACACAGTCCTCGACGGGCATGGGAAGCAGATCACCGGCCAGCAGCGGCAAGGCCTTCTCAAACTCCTTGGGCGGGACCCAGGGCAGGTCCACCTGGCGCGCGACCATGCGCTGGCTGACCAGTCCCAGATGCACGTTCTTCGAACCGGGTTTGGTGGATTTCACGAGGTGCCCGATCGCAGCGGCGAGGCCGCGCACGTCCACCACATCGCCGTCGACCACGATGCCGGGCTGGAGCGGCACGTAGCCGATGCGGTGCAAGGAAGGTCCGGAGCGGCTCTTGACCACGATGGCCAAGCGCACACCCGAGGAACCCACTTCCAGGCCCACTCTCGCCTTGCCCACGGCAACCTCCATTCCGCGCTTCACCGTGGCATCGGCGCGAACCACCGAATTGTTGAGTGCGGAATACCGATCAGCCCAGCAGGCCCGCGTACCAATCCGCGATCGGGGTGCCCCACACCACTGCTGCCAAGGCCGCGATGATCATGAAGGGACCGAACGGCAGTGCGCTCTTGCGCCCGGCCTTGCCCACGACCATCGCAGAGACCCCCCAGACAGCACCCAGCAGGAAGGCGCCGAACCCGCCGACGACCAGGGCCCCCCAGCCGGTCCAGGCCATGACACTGCCCAGCGACAGGGCGAGTTTGGCGTCCCCCCAGCCCATGCCGCGGGGGAAGAGCAGGGCGATGACGGCGAAGAAGAGGGCGAACGCCAGCCCACCGAGTAGCGCACGCCGGAAGTCCGTCCACTGCGTCTCCAGGCCCGCGGTGAGGGCGAAGCCCACGAGGACGACGGCATACGTGGAGAAGGTCAGGACGTTGGGAAGGCGGTGGTGGGCGATGTCGATCAGCAGCAGGGCGATGCACGCAGCGACGAACCAGAGCGCGAAAGGCAGCAGGACCGACCAGCCCACCCAGGCCGCCGTCATCGCGAAGGCGAGTCCCGTGCCGGCCTCCACCAGCGGGTAACGCGCGGAGATCCGGTCACCACAGTCCCGGCAGCGTCCCCGCAGCAGCAGCCACGAGACGACCGGGATGTTGTCATACGGGCGGATCGAATGCCCGCACGAGGGGCAGTGGGATCCGGGGTGCGACAACGACTCCCTCCGAGGCAGGCGCCACACCACCACGTTGAGGAACGAGCCGATGGCCAGCCCCAGTATCCCCGCGACCACGATCACGGGTGCAGCCTAGTGGGGCGGGCACTGCCCCCGGGCGGGCCTGTGGACATCAGTAGCGTGGCTTCAGCTCACCTGTGACCTTCGACCCCCAAGCCGCGTTCGTCCACTGCGGGAAGTACGGCGGAGAGGCGAACTGTAGACGGGCATCGTAGGAGTAGTCCTTGTCGAAGCCGGTGCCACCGGACGTTCCCACCGCTCCGCGCCACTTCTGGGCGATGGAGCCGCGGACCGCTAGCCGGCCCAGGTCGGCGCCCCGGTTGTAGTTCTGCACCCAGAAACTGCGCTGCAGCGTCTGGATGGCGGCGTAGACCCAGCGCGTGCCCGACGACGAGGTCAATCCCGGGTAGCTGATGTTGCTGTAGGACGTGCCGCGGGTCTTCGTCGTTCTCCACGTGCACGTGATGGTGTTGTTGTTGGACCCGCCCGAGTTGGGACTGGAGATGTTGGTGCTGCTGTTCGCAGGACAGGTCTTGCTGAGGTTGCTGGGACTCTTCACCGTGCTGGTCAACTGCTCGGTGGTCGACGAGATCGCGCGCGACACGGGATGGTAGACCACCACGGAGTTGGCGGCCACCAGCCCGACCATGTCCGGTCCGATCGGCGTGTTCCCCTTGGCGCTGCTGCTGATCGCGAGGTCGTTGGTGACGATGACGTTGTTCTGCGCGGCGATCGTCACCCGGCCCTTGACTGTGCCCTCGATGTACACGTTGCCCAGCCCGCAGTCGAACGTCGTCGGGTGGTTGTCCCCGGTGGGGACCTCGGTGCCGCGCTGTGGGTTGGGTACGAAGGTGCTGTCCAGGACCCACGTGCCGCTGACCTTCTTCCACTTCTTGGTGATGGTGTACGCGCTGGAGGACGGATCGTAGTAGCTGATGTCGGTGACGTCCGCGGAGGTGGTCCCGGTGCCGGTGGGGATCACATCGTTGGACGTGCTGCCCGAGGTCGTCCCGTTGACGACCTGGCCGGGCACGCAGGTGGCCGAGCCCGAGGGAGCGGCCTGCACGTAGATGACCAACTCGTCCGGCATCGTCACCGTCTGACCGGTGCCCGGGTACTTCTGACCGGACGCCGGGACGAACTGCGAGGCGTTCCCGCAGTTCAGGTCCGACGGCGACCCAGGTCCCTTGAGATCCTGCCCGGCGCTGGTCGTGTTCCAGACAGTCATGGTGCCGTTGCTGTTGAACCGGATGCGGGTGTCGCCGTAGTAGTTGCAGCCGGGGTAGGTGACGAACTTGTCGGAGTTGTCCGGCAGGTACAACTGCAATGCCGGACGGGCCCCGGCGGTCCCCACGTAGGGGTTGGTCGACGAGGTGCTGCGCCAGCACTTCCCCTTGCCCGCGTTGGTGCCGACTCCGCTGCCGTCCGGCCGGCCGGCGGTCTCGGTGCACGCCGGATCGGCAACCTCGAACCCCTTGAGGAACCGCGGCCGACTGCTGCCCGAACCGCCCATGAGCGGGGTGTCGTTGAAGTGCACGTCGCCATCGAGGACGTCGTTGCCGGCGAACTGGATCTCCGCGCAGTCGTCAGAGGTCACACGGGGTCCACCCTGCCACCAGTACGTCGCCAGCGACGGGCCGCTACGACCGCAGACGTCATACCTCGCTCCACCGGTGGACAGCGAGTTGGTCCCGCCCGGTGGGTAGGCGACGGTGTTCTGCGGGTCGGCGTCCTCGAAGTCCGTGTAGTACAGGAAGTCGGTGGAGCCGCCACGGGCAACACGGACCTGAATGGTGCGCGAGACCCCGCGCACCCTGCCGGTCGACTCGACCCAGACCGAGCCGTCCTTCCAGAAGTTCGCCGTATTGACGTCGTAGTGGAACCTCCCAGCAGTGGTGTTGCCGGCCTGTACATCCACCCAGCCCGGTGCGGTGCCGCTGTTCCAGCCACAACTGTTGGCCTCGGCCTTGGGGCCCTTGAGGGCCACGTTGTCGCAGTCCACGGTCATCGCGTAGGCGTCAGTCCGGTTCAGTCTCGCCAGGTAGTCGTCGACGCCGGCCTGCGCCGCAGCCAGTGCGGCCTGCCAGTTCTCGTCACGGCGGACCTGGGGGGCGACGTTGACGGCGTAGGCGAGGGCGGAGGCCACCACCACAGTCATGATGGAGATCATCCCCATCACCATGATCATGGCGGCACCACGGTCGCGGATGGCGGGCTGCTCAGACATCATCATGATCACCTCCTCAGGGCGTCGGTGTGGGCTGGATCAGGGAATCGGCGTTGGGCAGGGTGACCCGCGCGGTCACGGTCGCGGGATTCGTGCGGTCGGAGGGGTCGACTTTCAGCACGATGTCGATGGCATCGACGGACTTGAGCTTCGAGGTCGACGACTGCAGTGGCGGGGCGATCACGCTGCCGTCCCGGTCGTAGTAGGTGAAGATCGTGCCGTCCTCCACGTTCCGGGCCAGGACACGGCTTGTCATGGGACATCCGGGTCCCGGCGTGCAATAGGTGTAGTTGAAGTCGGTGACGCTGTGGGGGTTGGGCTTCTGCACCGTTTCGGTGAGTTCGCCCTCGCTGCTCACCGCGTAGGTCACCCGGCGCGGCCCCAAGTCGGTGGTGCCGGACGTCGGCAAGATGGCGTCGTTGTTCACGTTCGCGTAGAACTGCACGGATCGGGCATCCCCGGCGATGAACGCGGCCACGTCGCAGTTGGTGCAGGTCGCCTGCACCTGTGACGGCAGGATGGCGGTGCGCAGCACACGGGTGACCCCTTCCATCGCGAGGTTCGTCTGCGACAACCCGTCGAGGCGAGTCGCATTCTCATTCATCGTGCGCTGAGCGACCAGCAAGCCTTCGGTGACGATGGCCATGATGACGCCGAGGATGGACACCACGACCATCATCTCGATGAGCGTGACGCCCTCGTCGGCGCGCCGGCGTTCCGTCGTCATCCTCCGACCCCTTCCGGCACCTGGAGCGGATAGGTCACGGAGCCGTCGGCGGGCATGTCTGCGACGACCTCGTAGCCGCCTGCCCGGATCGTCCAGTTGCCGTACGGCAGTGCCCCGCGGACGACCCCGTCGGCATCCGTGGTCCCCAGCGTGAACTGCGTCTCACGACATCCGGTCGTGTCCTGGATCTCGGCGACGGCCTCGGCGTCGGCCACGGGCAGGTCGTCATCGTCGAGGAAAGTGGCCTGTACGGGCTGCAGGACAATTGTCGCTTGGACCGTTTCCCCGGGATCGGGCCGCACCGGGGTCGGCCGGGCACCGCCACTGGTCGCGGGATCGTTCAGCTCGCATGTCCCAGCCCATACCGAGTACCCGTCCGGGAACGGCCACAGGCCGCCGGCCGTCGCGACGCCGCTGTCGACCACCTTCTTGCCCATCGTGGGCAGGCCGGCGTTGAACAGGACCACGGACGCGTCGGGGTCCGGCTGGCCGTATCCGGGCGGGTCACCGTCGACGGCGAACTCGAGGTCGATGGTGGCAGCAGCGTCGTAACTGAACGGCACCACCTGGATGGAGCCATTGGCCACCGTGGCGGGCTTCGAGGTCGTGGCCTGGCCGTCGAAACTGACGTACCCGGGCTCATCGAGGGTCACCGTGTAGTTGCCTGGTGAACTCAGGGCGAACACCGCACACCCGTCGCCGGCCGTCACACGGGTCTGGGCACCACCCGGTCCACTGATGTCCACCGGCAGTGACGCCACACCGGTGCCGTCGGCCCCCGTGACCTTCGCTGCAATGAAACTCTGGACACTGGCCAGCGTTCCCTTCGGTGGCGTGAGCACCGTGTTCGACTCGACGTCGCGCGTCTCTCCGCTGTCCTGCCAGTACACGCGGACGTTCACCCCCAGCGACGGGTAGGTCACGGCCGATCCGCCATCACACGGGCTCGTGCCCGTTCCCGAAGGCAACCACTCCACGGTCCGCACCACCGTGAACTTCCGGCCGTCGAGGTCCAGCGGCTGACCGGCCGTCTGCCCCGGGAGTTCATGGGGGTTGGTGACCTGACTGACTGCGGCAAGCTCCGTGGGTGCGGTCTTCGAGGCTCCGAACTCGTTGCGGACGATCTCGAGTTCGCGGGCGGCGAGGTTGGAGGCCTGGACCCGGGCCCGGTCGTCACGGGTGGTCACCATGGCCAGCGTGAGGCCGTAGGCGAATCCGCTGGACACGATCGCGAGGATCACCAGTGACACCATCATCTCCACGAGCGTGAAGCCGTCGTCCCCGGCGGCAGCAGACAACCGACTCGTGAGCTTCACGGTGAGTACATCGACCCGAATGGCGGATTGCTTGAGGGTGGACGACAGCAGTGGGACCCCGCCGGAGCGGGGTCCCACTGGGGTGGAGGTTGATCAGCACGCTGCCTGGGCAGGAGGCTGAGTCCCGCCGGCCGCGGAGTCGTAGGTGACGGACCATCCGGTCGCCGCACCAGAGGTGGCCTGCACGCAGTAGGTGAATGCGGTGCCCGTGGTCGTGTAACCGAGCACCCCGTTGTTCGTGGACACCGAGGGGTTGAGAGCCTGGACCGCGGCCAGGTTGGCCGGGTACGACTGGTTCTCGGTGAAGAACGTCTCGACCGCAACGGCGCCGTTACGTGCGTCGGAGGTCAGTGCGGCCTTGGCGGCGCTTGCGCGCTGGTTCAGGAACACGGGGATGGCGATGGCTGCCAGGATCCCGATGATGATGATCACGACCAGGAGCTCGATGAGGGTGAAGCCCTCTTCGTCCTTCCGTGCCGCAAGAAGTCGTGCGAACATTGCTGTTCCCTTTCGTATGCGGGGTCGTCACACCCCGATGGCAATGACACTTGCTGTATCGGGAGCGGCGATGGCCCAGTCCAGCGGCCTGATGATCTTGTCACCCGTTCGGCCTAGTCGATCCGTTGCGGGCGCGCGGGCCCTGCGCCCAATCGGGTGAACGCACCCGGCGATCGGGCGACAGTCAGGTGCGCATCTCGTCGGTCAGGTGGTGCGTCAGGTTGTGGTAGTGCAGGCGCCAGCCGGGGCGGTTCGGCTGCGGATGGTGCTCGATGTGCGTGATGCCGGTGTGGTGGGTGTCCACCTCCACCACCGACCACGGGCCCTTCTCGAAGATGTACTCGAAGATCGCCTCGATGACTCCCGCGTGGGCGACGAGCAACACGCGGCGGGGATCGAGTGCCGGCTCGGCCCCGGCGACCTGGTGGCGCCGGGCCGAAGGGACCAGCGTCTCCACGAACGCACCCACGCGGGCCCGGAACTGCATCCAACTCTCCCCCGTCGCCGTGACCGGGGTGTACGGGTCCAGCGTCCCCCATAGATCCGGGGTGAACGGCTCAAACTCCGCACTGGGGATTGGCATCCCATCCGCTCGACAGGTGCCGATTTCGCGCAGCCCGTCCGTGAGGGTCGGGGACTTGTCGATGGCCGAGCCGATGATCTCGGCCGTCTGCACCGTGCGGGCGACACTGCTGGCGTAGAAGTCGTTGATCGTCAGGTTGTCGGCGATCCACTCCCCCGCCCGGCTGGCCTGCTCACGGCCCAGATCGGTGAGCGGCTCATCGCGGTGGGTGATGGTCAGATCGCCGAGGTTCACATGGCTCTGCCCATGTCGCACGAGATAGACATGCACATCGTCACGCTACGCGGATGGCCCGTTGTCCACAGATCATGGGTGCAGTCTGGTGCGGTGTCACACCCTCGGGATAGGTTCGAACTGTTCGAATCGAGGTGGGGTTGTGGGGTCGTTCTTCGAGGTGTCGCGGGGTGCGCAGCGCCGGGCTCGGATCGCCGCGGGCCTTCCCACCGACCACCCCGCGGTTCTCGACGAGTTGCTGCAGCGTGTCCACGACCTGCCGGATCCGGAGACGATGTGCGCGGAGGAACGGGCCGGCACCATGACCGCTGTCCAGACGCTGCGCAACGCCCTGGACGGGTACACCACCGCGGTGGTGGGGGCGGCTGATGCTGCCGGGGATGCCCGGGTGCTGGGCGCCGGCACGACCGGCACCCTGGTAGCCGCCGCGACCGGGCAAACCCCGGCGGTGGGCTCGGGAACGGCCGCCTCCGCGCGGGCGCTGCGGGACATGCCCGGCACCGCACAAGCGTTCCGGGACGGCCGGATCGGCACAGCTGCGGTCATGGTGCTGACCCGGGCGAAGGCGCACCTGGGCTGTTTCGCCGAGATCGAGCCGGTACTGGTCGGGCTGGCCCAGGCCACCGACGCTGCGGAACTACGGGCGGTGGCCGGGGTGCTGATCGCCCAGGACCGCCCCGAACAGCCCGACCGCGACTACGCCAAGCAGCGCGACAAGCGCGGGCTGACCCTGACCGAGCAGTCCAACGGGCTGTTCCGCCTCGACGGCTACCTCGACTCGGTCGAGGGCCACCGGTTACGCGACGCCCTCGGGGTCTTCACCGATCGGCCGGGCCCCGGAGACCCCCGCACCACCGCGCAGTGCCGCGCCGACGCCCTGGGCGACATCGTGGCCGCCGGGATGGCCAGCACCCGCCCGGTAGGCAGCAGCGGGCTGACCGTCCTGGTCGACGCAGAGCACCTCGACGACAGCGCCCGGGCTGTGCTGGATGACGGCACCCCGATCGGGAGGGCAGCGTTCGAACGGCTGACCTGCACCGCGATCTGCACCCTGATCCTCGGCCGGACCCACGGCGACACGTTCGTGCCCCTGGCCATGGGCCGCACCGCCCGCCGCGCCACCCGCGGGCAGTGGGCCGCCCTGATCGCCCGCGACCGCGGCTGCATCCGCTGCGGACGCGCCCCCCGCTTCTGCGAAGCCCACCACATCCTGCACTGGCGCCACGGCGGCTTAACAGACCTGTCAAATTTGTGCCTGCTGTGCAGTCGATGTCACGCCGACCTGCACCTCGGCCACTACACCATCACCATGAGCAGCCACCACATCCCGACCATCCACACCACCCGGCCACCACCCATCCGCACCGGATAGGGGCTGGTGTCACTTGATCAGGTCGAACACCTTGAAGATCGGCATGTACAGGGCGACGATCATCGCGCCGACGATCGCGCCGACGAACGCGATCATGATCGGCTCGATGAGCGAGGTCAATGCCTCCGTCGTGGCCTCGACCTCATTGTCGTAGAAGTCCGAGATCTTGTGCAGCATCGCGTCCAGCGAACCGGTGTCCTCGCCGACCGCCATCATCTGTACAACCATGGGCGGGAACACAGGGTGCTCAAGCAGTGGCTTGGCCAGCGACTCACCCTGGCGCACGGAGACCTCGACGTCGTGGACCGCGTGGGCGATCACGACGTTGCCGGTCGTGTCCGCCACGATGTCCAGCGCCTGCAGGATGGGGACCCCGGAGTGGATCATCGTGCCGAGGTTGCGGCTGAAGCGGGACAGAGCCACCTTCTGGAACAACGGGCCGAACACCGGGGTCTTGAGCTTCAGCGGGTCCACGACGTCGCGCACCCGCGGTTCGTTCTTGTACCGCTTCCACAGGATCATGCTCACGATGAGCACCACGAGGATGAACGGCATGAAGGTCCGCAGGCCGTGCGACAGCATGACCAGAACCCGGGTGGGCAGCGGCAGGGTACCGCCGAGAGTGTCGAACATGTCCGCGAAGATCGGGACGATGAACAGCAGCATGGCCGTCACGGAGATGATGGCGAAGCCGAACACCACCAGCGGATAGGTCATCGCCGACTTGATCTTCGAGCGCAGTTTCACCTCTGCCTCGAAGTTGTCGGCCAACTGCATGAGCACCTGGTCCAGGAATCCGCCGGTCTCACCGGCACGTGTCATGTTGACCATGATCGGCGGGAAGACCTTGGGGTGGTGCCCGAGCGCCTGCGACAGCGACGAGCCCTGCTCGACCGACAGCCGGACGGAGGCGAACACTTCGCCGAGGTGCTTGTTCTCCGTCTGCTCCGACAGGATCGACAGCGCGCGCAACAGCGACAGACCCGAGTTGATCATCGTCGCGAACTGCCGGGACGCGATCGCCAGGTCCTTCAACTTGACCTTGTTGCCCGTCCCCGGGATCTTGATCTCCTTGTTCAGACCGGCATTGGCCTGACTGATGGAGATCGGGGCGTACCCCATGTTCTTGAGCTTCGTGGCGACCGCGGCCGGGGATTCGGCATCGATGCGGCCACGCACGACCTTCCCCGCCCGGTCGCGCACCTGGTAGTCGAACGTGGCAAGACTCATCGGGTCCTCCCGGTCAGTCGCATGTAGTCCTCGACGTGCTGGCACTTCTCCATGCCTTCGTCGTAAGTGATGTCGTTCCTGCGGACCAACTCCGCCAGGTTCTGGTCCAGGGTCTGCATCCCGTACTGGGCGCCGGCCTGCATGGACGAGTAGATCTGGTGGGTCTTGCCCTCCCGGATGAGGTTGCGGATGGCCGCGGTGGCCACCAGCACCTCCGCAGCCACCACCCGGCCGGTGGCATCGCGCTTCTTGCACAGTGTCTGGCAGACGATCCCCTGGATGGTCCCTGCGAGCTGCTGGCGGATCTGCTGCTGCTGGTGGGGCGGGAAGACGTCGATGATGCGGTCGACGGTCTGCGCGGCATCCTGCGTGTGCAGGGTCGCGAAGACCAAGTGGCCGGTCTCGGCCGCGGTCAGTGCCACCTGGATCGTCTCCAAGTCACGCATCTCGCCGACCAGGATGATGTCCGGGTCCTGCCGCAGGACGTGCTTCAACGCCTCGGCGAACGAGTGCGTGTCGGTCCCCACCTCGCGCTGGTTGACCAGGCAACTGCGGTGGCGGTGGAGGAACTCGATCGGGTCCTCGACGGTCATGATGTGGTCTCGGCGCTGGCTGTTGGCGATGTCGATGAGCGCCGCCAGCGTCGTGCTCTTGCCGGAACCGGTGGGTCCGGTCACGAGCACGAACCCACGTGGCAGGCTGGCGAAACTCGCCACGACCGGCGGCATGCCAAGGGTCTCGAGGCTCTTGATCTCGAAGGGGATCATGCGGAAGGCGGCCCCGACGGATTCGCGCTGCTTGTACATGTTGACGCGGAAACGGGCTCGCCCGGGCAGGGCGTAGGAGAAGTCGAGTTCCAGTTCCTCCTCGAAGGTCTCCCGCTGCGCCTGGGTGAGCATGGCGTAGAGAACCCGCTGCAGCGATGGGGCGTCCAACTTCGGCGCCCCCTGCAGCGGGCGCAGCTCACCGGCGACCCGGACCGTGGGAGCCGCCCCCACCGTCAGGTGCAGGTCACTGGCGTCGACCGCGAGCATGGCCTCCAGCGCCTGGATCAGGCTGATGTCGCCCGTGCGGACGGTCTGCTCCGTGGTCGGGCGCGCGGGGGCAGCCTGTGGCTGCTGGGGCTGCGGCGCCGGGGGGCGAGGCATCCCGGCCGCCCGGGGCGCCGCCGTCGGCGGAGCGTTGTGCATGGACATCCGAATCCTTCCCGCGCGGTACTCCGTCGGTGTCGGCAGAAGGCCGGGATTCCTTGAGGTGGCCACCGGCCCAACCCGGGAGCGACACAGACATCAGGGAGCGATCCGGTGACACTCCGGGGCTAGACCACGACCCGCAGCACCTCGTCCAGGCTGGTCACCCCGGCCAGGACCTTGGCCAGACCGTCCTGGCGCAGCGTCTGCATCCCCTCCTCGCGGGCCGCGACGGCGATCTGCGCCGATGATGCCCGCTCGACCGCCAAACGCTCGATGCGCTCGGTGATGGGGAGAACCTCGTGCAGCGCCACCCGGCCCTTGTACCCAGTACGCGAGCACACCGAGCACCCGACGGCCCGGTAGATCGTCGGCACCTGCTGACCTTCCTCCAGGGCGAACCCGGCCGCCTTGAACGCCGCGGCCGTGGGCTGGTAGGTCTGCTTGCACTTCGAGCACAGCCGCCGCGCGAGGCGCTGGGCCAGCACACAGTCGAGGGCCGAACCGACGAGGAACGGCTCGATGCCCATCTCGATCAACCGGGTGACGGCACTGGGGGCGTCGTTGGTGTGCAGGGTGCTGAGCACGAGGTGACCGGTGAGCGCCGACTCCACCGCGATCTGGGCCGTCTCGTGGTCGCGGATCTCACCGATCAGCACGATGTCGGGGTCCGACCGCAGGATGGATCGCAGAGCGGCGGCGAAGGTCAGCCCGGCCTTCGTGTGCGTCTGCACCTGATTGACGCCAGGCAGCCGGTACTCGACCGGGTCCTCCACCGTGATGATGTTCACCTCGGGGCGGTTCAGGATGTTCACCGTTGCGTACAGAGTCGTCGACTTGCCGGACCCGGTCGGCCCGACGACCAGGATCATCCCGTAGGGCTTGCCGAAACTGGCCGAATAGCGCTCGTAGTTGACATCGCGGAAACCGAGATCGGCCAGGTCGAGCATCGCGGTGGAGTTGTCCAGGATCCGCAGGACGATCTTCTCCCCCCACACGGTGGGCAAGGTCGCCACGCGAAGGTCGATCTTCTGACCGTTCGTCGTGACGCTGAGCCGGCCGTCCTGAGGGATCCGGCGCTCTGCGATGTTGATGTCCGACATGATCTTCAACCGGCTGATGACGCCGGACTGGATCGATTTCGGCGAGCGCATCACCTCGTGCAGCACGCCGTCGATGCGGAAGCGGACTCGCACGTCGTATTCGGTCGGCTCGAGGTGGATGTCAGAGGCCCGGTCCTGGATCCCCTGCGTGATCAACAGGTTCACGAACTTGACGATGGGCGCGTCCTCGACGACCTCCCGCATGGACGCGAGGTCATCGTCCTCCTCCTCGAGGTCCAACGCGGTCGTGAGCTCGTCGAGTTCGCCGTCGGCACGGTAATGGCGGTCCAGGGCTGCGTGTACGTCCGTGCGGGTCGCCACGACCGGCACCACGCTCATCCCGCTGGCCGACCGGATGTCGTCGACCGCGAAGACATTGGCCGGGTCGCTCATGGCCACCACCAGCCGGCCCTTCTCGAAGGCGATCGGGATGGCGCTGTGCCGCCGGCACACCGCGCCGGGCACCTTGGTCAGCGCCGCACCGTCGAGTGTGACCTCCGTCAGGTCGACGAACCGCATCCCGATCTGAGCGGCGAGCGCCTGGACCACCTGTGACTCGGTGAGGATGCCGAGGTCGATGAGAACCCTGCCCAATGAGTGTCCGGCGGTGCGCTGCTCCAGCAGGGCCTTCTCCAACTGGTCCCCGGTGATCAGGCCCTGCGCGAGGAGGATGTCGCCGAGTTGCTTCATACCCCGCGCACCCCCTTGAGGAACGTCGTGAGCAGGTCGTCCTCGGCCTCGGCCTCGTCATCGGCGGCCTGCGCCCCGCCGGGGATGACCGACAGGTTGGGCCCGGCCGGTCGGGCGGGCTGCGAAGGCGCCTCCAGCGCGGACAACATCGCGAGTCTCTGTTCGAGAGCACCCATGGATCCCGTCAGGGGCGTTGCACATCCGGCCCCGATGAGCGCTGCGAGGTCGACCACCGTACCGATGTCCCCGTGCCCCGAGGTGTCCACGAGGTCGGCGACGGTCCGGTGGCCGTCGATCAACGAGTGCAGGCCGCGCAGACGATCCGGCACCCGACCGGGGTAGGCGGCCATGACCGTGTTCGGGCCGCCGACCATGTCCGATGCGGGACGCCAGCGCCGCAGCAGGGCGCCCACTTCGGACCCCAGTTCCGACACCGGCAGCGCGGCGTCGACATCGTCGGGCACCTGATCGACGACGTCGGCTTGGAACGTACCCGTGCGCCAGTGTGTCAGTGACGCAAGGGCACTGACCATGTGCTGGCGCACGACAACGGGCAGGATGGCCGGTTCCACGATGTCGCTATCGACAAGTACCCGCAGCAACCCGAGTCCTGAATCCTGTGCCCGGCGCAGAGCCTGTGCCAGTCCGGTCGTGCCCACTGCCCCCTCCAGGACCAGGCGCCGCGCCAGGTCCTGCCGGGTGGTGTCCGCCGACACACCCACCACCGCCCGGTCACGCAGCCCGATGAACGCCGAACGACCGCGGGGTCCACCGCGCATGCTGATCAGCCACTGACCAGGCTTGCGCCCCACCAGGGCCAGGAGGTCCTGGACGCGGAAGGCTTCGAGCGAGCCGGACAGCAGCATGGCGGCCTACTCGGGCGGGGGTAGTTCGAAAGCAGGGCCAGTTGGCGCCGGAAGGTCGATGGCCGGACCAGTGGGCGCCGGAAGGTCAGCGAACTCGTCGAACCCAGAGTCGAACCCCTCGGCGAAGCCGGGACCGGTCGGCGCCGGCAGGTCGAACGGGGACGCCGGCTCCGGCGAAAGGTCGAAGGAGGGTGGCTCATCGGCCGGCAACTCGAAGGAGGTGGCCGTCTCATCCGCCACGGCGGGCATCTCGAAACTCGCCGGGGTCTGCTCGTCCGGCGCCAGGTCGAACATGGACTCGGCCACCGGCTCCGGGGTCTCGCTCACCCAGTCGGAGAAGTCGTCGGCACCCGTGGAGGGCATCTCCAACTCCTCCACATCTTCGGTGCCGGCATCGCCGAAGATGTCGTGTCCATCGGGAGAATCCGCCGTCGCCGGGCCCACGGCGGTGTCCATCCCGGTCGGTTCATCGGCCCACCGGATCTCAGGGTCGCCGTCGGTCTCGGTGACGGTCGTGTCCGCCATCTGCTCGTCGAGGTCCCACGCGGGCTGCTCGTCCACTGCCACGTCGCCCCAGTCAGCAGGCTCCGGCACGTCGTCCTGTTCCTCGGCCGGCAGTGCGGGCCGGGAGCCGATCGGGAACGCCTCGGCGATCTCCCGCGCCTCGTACCGCAGCAGCCCGATGGGGACGTCCGGCGCCCCCATGACGACGAGCACCCACGGGTCCTTGTCGATCACGCAGATCCCGCTCTCGCCACCCTCGAGGAACAGTTGAGAGGTGCCCGCCTGCCCCAGCGCCTTGGCCATCTTGCGTACCTCGATCATCATGCGCACCGCCCCGGCCGCCACCGCATCGTCGTTGAACGACACTGACCCCTCGGAAGCGATGGCGAAACCGTCCTCGGAGACCAGTCCCAGCCACTGCACATCCGGATGCTCACCCATGGCATCACTGAGCAAACGGGTGATGATCTCGGACGCACCGGGATGGGGAATCTCAATGTCGGCCATCTGGTGGCTTCCTTTCGACGAGTAGCTACGAGTATGGCCGATCGGGCAGGTCAGGCGTGGGTTGTGGGGAGCGCGGCGCGCATGGCCGCGGTCGGCGCCGACCGGCCCGTCATCAGCTCCACCTGCCGCTCGGCCTGGGCCAGCAGCATCTCCAAGCCGGAGACGGTGGTGCCGCCTGCGCGTTCCCACACCGCAGCCAACACCGTCGGCCACGGCGAGTACACGACGTCCAGCAGCCACCCCGCGGCCGCTGGAACCGCGCCTGCCAAGGCGTCGGCCACCCCGGCGGGCACCGTGGACAGCACCAGCGGGACGTTCAGCCACGTCGTCTCGTCGAATGCATGGACGTGCAGGACCACTCCCAGCGCCTCGGCCGTCGCCCGGGCTGCAACTGCCGCCTGCGGCCGGCGAGCCAGCAGGTGGACCTCCGCCGCCCCCAGCGAGTGCAGCGCCGCCACTGCCGAACGCGCAGTCGCCCCCGCCCCCAGCACCGTCCCGGCGAATCCCGGCGTCTGCGCCAGGCCGGCTCGCCGCAGGGCGATCACCATCCCGTCGACGTCGGTGTTGAACACCTGCCGCTGCGGCAGCAGCAGAGTGTTGGCCGATGTGGTCGCCCGAGCGGTGGGGTCGACCTGGCGGGCGAGTTCCAGGACCGCCTCCTTCAGCGGCATCGTCAGAGACAGGCCCACCCAGGACTCGTCAAGGCCTTCGACGAACGCCGGCAAGTCGTCGATGTCGACCTCGATCCGGTGGTAATGCCACTCCAGGCCCAGCGCCTGGTACGCGGCACGGTGCAGGGCCGGTGAGAGGCTGTGGGAGATCGGCGAGCCGAGGACGGCGGCATTGCGCGTCATGACTGCTTGGCCACGTAGTCCTCGAACTCCTTCTTGAACACGAGGAACTCGTCGTAGTCCGCGGTGAACTTGGTCTCACCGGTGTCGGGGTTCACGGACACGAAGTACAGCCAGTCACCGTCATCCGGCTGGAGCGCCGCCTGCATAGCAGCCTCCCCCGGCTGGTTGATCGGCGTGGGCGGCAGACCCTTGTTGCGGTAGGTGTTGTACGGCGATGCGGTCCGGATCTGCTGCCTGGACAGGTTGATCTCCGAGGACTTCAGCGCGTAGTTGACCGTCGCGTCCAACTGCAGGGGCATCCCCGCTGCCAGCCGGTTGTAGATCACGCGGGAGACCTTGCCGTAGTCATCCGGATGGCCTTCGGCCTGTACGAGGCTGGCGATGATCATGACCTCGTAGGGGGAGTACCCCGTGCGCTTGGCACGCGGGACGAGTTGCAGGGTCTCAGCAGCCTCGTTGAACCGCGTGATCATGGCCTCGATCATGGTCCGGGCGCTGGCGCCGGGTGGGAACTGGTACGTGGCCGGGAACAAGAACCCCTCGGCATTGCCCTTGGCGAACTTCGGCAGGCCCAGTTGCGCGGCGTCCTGGATCGCTGCGTTGAAGCGCGCAGCGGGGATGTCGGAAGCCCTGGTGAGCCGCTTGACCACCTGGTCCTCGCGCAGGCCCTCGGGGACGACGACCCTGGTGACGACCTGATTGGCCGGGTCCAGCATGGCCTCCAGCGCGGCCTGCGCGCTCATCCGCTCGGTCAGCCGGTAGTAGCCCGGGCCGATCGTCTGGGAACGGTCGTCGGCGGCAGCCGCATCGATGAAGGACCGGGCGCTGGCCACCACGCCCTCATCCTTGAGCGTGTCGCCGATGTCGGAAAGGGTCTGGCCCTCCTGCACATGCACGATGACCTCGCGGCCGGTGCCGGCCCCGTCGTAGTTCCGGCCGGTCCCGGGCAGGATCTCCTGGCGCAGCACCAGGACCCCGATGGCCGCGATGACGGCCAGGAACACCAGGATGGCAAGCACGAGGACACCCCGACCCTTCTTGTCAGGGTCCGACCCCCGTGGAGGTTCCACCTCCATGTTCAAGCCGAGCTCGCTCATGCGTTTCCGTTCGCCAGCACCCCCGGGGCAGCCCCAGTGGCACGTTCCGTGTCCAGAGCAGTCTGCAACATGATGGCAGCGGCTGCCTGATCAACGACATCACGGCCTTTGCGGGCCGACCGGCCGGCCTCGCGGAACTGGGCGTACGCGGTGGTGGTGGTGAACCGCTCATCGACCAGTCGCACCGGTGTCTGCGGGCAGGCCTCGCGGATCCGATCCACCACGTCGCGCACCCGCTGCGCCGCGGCATGTTCGCGGCCGTCCAGCGACAAGGGGAGGCCGACCAGGATCTCGATCGGCTGGTATTCGGCCACCAGCGTGGCCAACTGCGCAACCCAATCCCTGCGCCCGTCGAGGGTCGCCTCCGGGACGGCCAGCATCCCCGTGGCATCACTGCGGGCGACACCCACACGCACCGAGCCGACATCGACCGCCAGCCGGACCCCTGGTCGCATCAGCCCAATCCGCGAACGAAGGCCTCCGCGGCTGCGAACGCCGCGGGGATGCCTGTCGGGTCGGAGCCCCCGCCCTGCGCAGCGTCCCGCTTACCCCCGCCGCGACCCTCCACCGACGGCAGCGCAGAACTCAGCAGGTCGTTGGCGAACAGGCCGGCGTCCTGACCCGCAGCATTGACCGCGGCGATGAGGGAGACCCGGCCGTCGGCGACCGCCGCCGCCACGACGGCCGCGGGATGCGTGGTCCGGCGGACACCCGCCAGCGCGATCTCGCGCAACTGCTTGCCGTCGGTGCCATCGGGCACCTGCAAGGTCCACAACCGGAAGGCGCCGACCGGCGAACCCTCACCCAGGATGGTGTCGAGGTTGGCCATCATCGCCTGCTGCTTCAGGCGGGCGAGTTCGCGTTCGGCGTTCTTCAACTTGTCGACGGTCGCGCCCACCCGTTCGACCAGATCCTCGCGGGGGCTCTTGAGCATCGTGCTGAGGGCCGAGACGAGCAGGTGCTCGCGGGCCAGGTAGTGGTAGGCGTCGGACCCGACCAGGGCCTCGACCCGCCGCACGCCTGATCCGATCGAACCCTCGGAGATGAAGGAGACCACCCCGAGCTGACCGCTGCGATGGGCGTGGGTGCCACCGCACAGTTCGTGCGCCCAGTCCCCGACCGACACCACCCGCACGGTGTGGCCGTACTTCTCCCCGAACAGCGCCATCGCCCCGAGGTCCCGTGCCTGCGCTTGGCTCATGTACCGCGCGGTGACAGTCATGTCCTCGAGCAGCAGCGCGTTCACTCGCGCCTCGGCGTCGCGAAGGACACTGTCGGGCACGGCCTTCGGGTAGGGGAAGTCGAACCGCAGCCGACCGGGGGCGTTCTCCGAACCCATCTGGGTAGCGGTCTCCCCGAGCATCTCCCGGAACGTCTTGTGGATCATGTGGGTCGCGGTGTGCGCCCGCGAGATCGCCCGCCGGCGTTCCACGTCCACCACGCCCATCGCCTCGGCACCGACCGCAGCCTCGCCGTCGAGGACCCGGGCGCGGTGAACCCACAGACCGGGCACCGGGGTCTGCACGTCGTCGACGTGCAGCGTCGTGCCATCGCCGAGACGGATGAGCCCGTGGTCACCGAGCTGCCCGCCGGCCTCGGCGTAGAAGGGGCTGCGGTCCAGGACCACCTCGACGACGTCGCCGGCGCGCAGAGGCGACCGACTCCCCGTCGCGCAGCAGACCGCGCACCGGCTTCGGACTCCCACTGGTCGTACCCGGTGAACTCGGTCTGACCCGCCGCCTCCATCACCTCGCGGTAGGCGGTCAGTGGCGTGACCCCCGCCTTGCGTGCCACCGAGTCCGCCTTGGCCCGCTGCCGCTGCTGGCCCATCAGTTCGGCGAAGCCATCCCGATCCACTTCCAGCCCCTGGTCGGCGGCAAGTTCGAGCGTCAAGTCGATGGGAAAGCCGTAGGTGTCGTGCAGGGCGAACGCGTCTGCACCGGACAGCACCGCCGCGCCACTGGACTTCGTCCTGGCCACAGCGGTGTCGAAGACCGTCGTGCCCGACCGCAGGGTCTGCCGGAAGGCCTCCTCCTCTGACACCGCGATCGTCTCGATACGCCCGGCGTCGGTGAGCAGCCCCGGGTACTGCGGGGACATCGCGGCGATGACGCTGCCGACGAGGGTTGACATCGCCGGCTCGTGGGCCCCCAGCAGTCGCATGTTGAAAACCACCCGCCGCAACAACCGGCGCAGGACGTACCCACGCCCTTCGTTGCCGGGCAGGACACCATCGGCGATGAGGAATGCACAAGTGCGCGCGTGGTCGGCGACGACCCGCAGCGCCACATCGTCGTCATGATCGCGGCCGTAGCGGCGGCCCGTGATCTCGACGGCGGTGTCGATGGTGGCGCGGGTGGTGTCGATCTCGTAGATGTTGTCGACCCCCTGCAGGATGGCCGCCATCCGTTCCAGGCCGAGGCCGGTATCGATGTTCTTGGCGGGCAACTCCCCCGCGATGTCGAAGTCCACCTTGGAGCGCACCGCGCTCAGCTCGAACTGCATGAACACGAGGTTCCACACCTCGAGGTAGCGGTCCTCATCGGCGACCGGTCCCCCGGCGACGCCGTAGGCCGGACCGCGGTCGTAGTAGATCTCCGAGCACGGACCGCCCGGCCCGGGCACGCCCATGTGCCAGTAGTTGTCCTTCAGCCCGCGGCGCTGGATCCGATCGGCTGGCAGGCCCACCTCCTGCTGCCAGATGCCGGCCGCCTCTTCGTCGTCGTCGAAGACGGTGACCCACAACTTCTCCTCGGGGAAGCCGTATCCACCCTCGGCCTCGGACCTGGTGAGCAAGTCCCACGCGAAGGGGATGGCGCCTTCCTTGAAGTAGTCGCCGAAGGAGAAGTTGCCGCACATCTGGAAGAACGACGCGTGCCGGGTGGTCTTGCCGACCTCGTCGATGTCGAGGGTCCGCACCACCTTCTGCACACTGGTGGCCCGCTTGTAGGGAGCTACCGCCTCGCCGAGGAAGTACGGCTTGAACGGCACCATGCCGGCGTTCACGAACAGCAGCGTGGGGTCGTTGAGCAGCAGTGAGGCACTGGGCACCACGGTGTGGCCCCGCTCCTCGAAGAACGAGAGGAACCGACGTCGGATCTCGGCAGACTCCATGGGGTCAGCCTAGTTGCCGGGCGACGCCTGCTCCCTGCGGGCAGCGGGCGCCCGCCGGATGTCGACGACCTCGGCCGTCTGCTCGTCGGCGGACAACGCCGCGAGGTACCGCGCAGACGCTGCGACGTTGGTCGCGGTGCGGGCGACCTTCGACAGGTTCTCGCGGAACGACCGCTGCCGGACGTCCTGCACGGTCTGCGTGGTCTTGCGGTAGGCCACGATGCCGCCGGCGGCACCGACCCCGATCCAGAAGAGTCGACTCACCCGGTCAGTGTACGCAGGCCCCTCCCGGGTGCTGGGTATTCGGCCGGAGTCGTGGGCGCGGCGCACCCTTGACGTTCCCGCCCGGCGTCACAGCTCCTCACCGTCGAACGCCGCTCGCAGGCGCTCCATCGCGGCGGCAGCCCTGGCCTCGGCGCCGCGGTCGGTCGGCCGGTAATAGCGGCGGTTCACGATCGGTTCGGCCACGTAGCGCACCGGGACGAAGCCACCCTCGTCGTGCGGGTAGCGGTACCCCTGCCGGCCCCGGTGGCCCTTGAGGATTTCAGGCTGCCGTCACGCAGCATGGCCGGCACGGGGCTGATGCGCCCTGATTCGACGTCGGCGAGGGCCTCGTTGATGGCTATGTAGGCAGCGTTGCTCTTGGGGCTGAGGCACAGGTGGATGACGACATGGCCCAACGTGATCCGCGCTTCGGGCAGGCCGATGAGTTGTACCGCCTGCAGGCCCGCGATCGCCAGCGGCAGGGCCGTGGGATCGGCTAGACCGATGTCCTCGCTGGCCAGGATGACCAGTCGGCGAGCGATGAAACGCGGGTCCTCGCCGCTGGCCACCAGCCGGGCCAGGTAGTGCAGCGCGGCGTCGACGTCACTGCCGCGCACACTCTTGATGAGCGCGCTCGTCACGTCGTAGTGCAGGTCGCCGTTGCGGTCGTAGCGGTTGGCGACCTGCGGGATGATCGCGCGTACGACCTCGGACGTCACCTCCGGCCCCGGGCCGGCGGCTGCCTCGAGTGCGGTCAGTGCGCGACGGGCGTCCCCACCGGCGAAACGCACGATGAGTTCACGGGCGTCATCGGTCACCGTGACGCCCGGCAGGCCGTCCGGGTGTGTCAGGGCGCGGTCCACGACGGCAGCGACCTCATCATCGGTCAGCGCCTGCAGGACCAGCAGCATCGAACGCGACAGCAGGGGGCTGACCAGGCTCATGCTGGGGTTCTCCGTGGTGGCGGCGATCAGCGTGATCCAGCCGTGCTCCACGGCCGGCAGCAGGACGTCCTGCTGCGTCTTGGAGAACCGGTGGACCTCGTCGATGAACAGGATCGTCCGCTCCCCGCGGGCCCGTCCGACCTCCCGGGCGTCCTCGATCGCGGCGCGCACCTCCTTGACCCCGGCGCTGACCGCTGCCAGCGCCACGAACCGCCGCCCTGACACCTCCGCGGCCAGCCGTGCCAAGGTCGTCTTCCCGGTCCCGGGCGGACCCCACAGGATCACCGACGTCGCAGCATCCGGGTCGCTGAGCAGGGCGCGCAGCGGTGACGCCGGGCCCAGCAGGTGCGACTGGCCGATCACCTCGTCCACGGCCGTCGGCCGCACGCGCGCGGCCAGTGGCTGCGCGGGGGCGTTGGCGTCGAACAGGTCGGCCACTACTGCGCGGCGTCCTCGGGCACGAAGTCGATCCCGGCTTCCGCGCGCTGCTCGGCGGTGATGGGTGCCGGCGCGCCGGTCAGCGGATCCTGCCCGCCACCGGTCTTCGGAAAGGCGATGACGTCCCGCAGTGAGGTGGCGCCGGCCAGCAGCATGCAGATCCGGTCCCAGCCGTACGCGATCCCGCCATGCGGCGGCGGCCCGTACTTGAAGGCCTCCAGCAAGAATCCGAACTTCTCCTCGGCCTCCTGCTCGCCGATGCCGAGCACCTGGAACGCGCGCCGCTGCACGTCCTGCTGGTGGATACGGATCGACCCGCCCCCGATCTCGTTGCCGTTGCACACCAGGTCGTAGGCCCACGCCAGTGCCGGACCCGGATCGGTGTCGAAGGTCGCCAACGACTCGGCGTTGGGCGAGGTGAAGGGGTGGTGCACCGCCGTCCAGGCCGTCGTGCCGTCGTCGAGATCCACCTCCTCGAACAGGGGCGCGTCCACGATCCACACGAAGGACCATGCGGACTCGTCGATGAGGCCGAGCCGCCGGGCGATCTCGTCGCGGGTGGCTGCGAGTAGACCGCGGGCTTCCGTGGGCTTGCCTGCGGCGAAGAAGATGCAGTCGCCGGGGTCGGCCCTGACCGCCGTGACCAGGCCGTCGCGTTCGGCATCGGAGAGGTTCTTGGCGACCGGCCCGCCCAGCGTGCCGTCCTCGGCCACCGTCACGTATGCCAGCCCTTTCGCGCCGCGCTGCTTGGCCCATTCCTGCCACGCGTCGAAGGCCCGGCGGGCCTGGGAACCGCCGCCGGGCATCACAATCGCCCCCACATACGGCGCCTGGAACACCCGGAACGGGGTCTGCGCGAAGTAGTCGGTCAGTTCGGTGAGTTCGAGGCCGAACCGCAGGTCGGGCTTGTCGGACCCGTAGCGGCGCATCGCCTCGGCGTAGGTCATGTGCGGGATCTCGCCGATCTCGTATCCGAGCACCCCCTCCCACAACGCCCGCACGACCGCCTCGCCGACGTCGATGACGTCCTGCTGCTCCACGAAGGACATCTCGATGTCGAGCTGGGTGAACTCCGGCTGCCGGTCGGCCCGGAAGTCCTCGTCGCGGTAGCAGCGGGCGATCTGGAAGTACTTCTCCAGTCCGGCGACCATCAGCAACTGCTTGAACAACTGCGGAGATTGCGGCAGTGCGTACCAGTGACCCGGCTGCAGGCGCACCGGCACCAGGAAGTCGCGGGCACCTTCGGGCGTGGAGCGCGTGAGGGTCGGCGTCTCCACCTCCACGAAGTCCTGCGCGAGCAGCACGTCGCGCGCGATCTGGTTGACCTTCGAGCGCATGCGCAGCGCGGTGGCCTGCGAGGAGCGCCGCAGGTCCAGGTACCGGTGGCGCAGGCGGGTGTCCTCCCCGACCTCGACGTGCTCGTCGATCGGGAACGGTAGCGGCGCCGCCGCGGACAGCACCTCGACACCGTCGGCCATCACCTCCACCGCACCGGTAGGCAGGTCGGGGTTCTCGTTGCCCTCGGGGCGCACCCGGACCGTCCCCGTGACGCGGATGCAGTACTCGGCACGCAGGCCGTGCGCGGCCTCGTCGTGCACGACCACCTGCACGACACCTGAGGCGTCCCGCAGGTCCAGGAACGCCACCCCGCCGTGGTCGCGGCGCCGCGCAACCCAACCGGCAAGGGTCACCGCACGGTCGGCGTCACCGGCGCGCAGGCTTCCGGCGGGGGTTCGGTTCACGTCATTCTCCTGTCATTACCTGGCCGACGACGTCGTCGAGGCCGATGCTGTGCTGAGTGCCGCTGTCCAGGTCCTTCATCTGGACCTGGCCGCTGGCCAGTTCTTTGTCCCCCACGATGATCGCCCAGCGGGCACCCGACCGGTCTGCGGATTTCATGGCGCCCTTCAACCCGCGGCTGCCGTAGGCCATGTCCACGCGCACACCGTCGGCGCGCAGCCGTCCGGCCAGCGTGGATGCTGCGTCGCGGGCAGCCTCTCCCAGTGGCACGAGGAAGACCTCCACAACCCGTCCCGCGCCGGGGTTGATCCCTTCGGCACGGCAGGCGAGCAGGGTCCGGTCGGTGCCCAGGCCGAACCCGATGCCTGTCATGTCCGGGCCGCCCAGGGATGCCATCAGCCCGTCATACCGCCCGCCGCCGCCGATCCCCGACTGGGCGCCCAGCGCGGGGTGGTCGAACTCGAAGGTGGTGCGGGTGGAGTATTCCAGACCGCGCACCAGCCGCGGGTTCACAACGAACCGCACCCCAGTGCGGTCAGGGCGCGCTGCACATGGGTGAAGTGCTCCCGGCAGTCGTCGCACAGGTGATCCAGCGGCAACGGCGCCTCGGCCAGCAGGGCCTGAATGTGCGGGCGCTTGTCGTCGAGCACGCGCAGCGGGTTCAGCGCCGCGCGCTCGGCGGTGGCATCGTCCAGCGGCAGTGTGGCGAGGAACTTCTTGAGCACCTTTCGGTAGGCGGGCCGGCACGTCCGGCATCCGATCGAGGACAGGTCCAGCCGATAGCCGCGCAGCCCGAGCCGGCGGTAGCCCTCGTCGGCGATCGCGATCACCTCGGCGTCCAGCAGTGGGTCGTCGACCCCGATCGCCTCGACACCCACCTGCTGCAACTGCCGGTAGCGACCCTGCTGGGGGCGTTCAGCCCGGAAGAACGGCCCGGCGTACCACAGCTTCACCGGCAGCGAGCCGCGGTGCAGGTTGTGCTCGAGGACCGAACGCATGACCCCGGCCGTGCCTTCCGGCCGCAGTGACAAGGATCGGTCGCCGCGGTCGGTGAACGTGTACATCTCCTTGCTCACCACGTCGGTGCTCTCCCCGACGCCACGCACGAACACCGCCGTGTCCTCGAAGACCGGCAGTTCGATGTAGCCGTATCCCGCGAGTTCAGCGGCCCGGCCCAGAGTGTTGCGCACCGCCAGGAAGTCCGCGGAATCCGGCGGCAGGTACTCGGGGACCCCGCGCGGGGCCTGCAGACCGCTCACAGCCCCCTCCCCGGAGGGGCGTCGAGGTGTTCCTCGCGCGCCTGCCCGAGGAACGGGTTCGTCCGCAGTTCCTGGCCGATGGTGGTCTGCGGGCCGTGTCCGGGCAGCACCACCATCTCCTCGGGCTGCCCGAGGACCACGTCGGCCAGTGACCGCATCATCGCCGCGGTGTCCCCGCCGGGCAGGTCGGTGCGCCCGATGGACCCGGCGAACAGCAGGTCACCGGAGTACATGATCGGAGGGATGTCCGCTTGGGCGTCGGTGAGGAACACCGTCGACCCCGGCGTGTGCCCGGGGCTGTGGCGCACACCGAATCTGAGACCGGCCAGTTCCACCTGCGTGCCGTCCTGCAGGGTCCGCACGTCGTCGGGCTCGGCGAACTCCAGGCGCCCCCCGGTCATCTGCTCGAACATCAGCCGGGTGTCCCCGGAGATCCCGGCCATCGGGTCGGCCAGCAGGTGCCGGTCGGCGGGATGGATGTAGGCGGGGATGTCGCGGGCCTCGCACACCGGGGTCACCGACCACATGTGGTCCAGGTGCCCGTGCGTGACCAGCACCGCGACGGGCTGCAGACGGTTCTCCCGCACCACCTCGTCGACGCCGGCCATGGCGTCCTTGCCCGGATCGATCACGACACATTCACTGCCGGCACCCGTGGCGACGACGAAGCAGTTCGTCCCCCACGGTCCGGCCGGGAATCCTGCGATCAGCACACACACCAGCCTATCCGTGACGTCCGGCCCGGCCCTTTCCCGGCGGCACGTAGACTCCCTCTAGCCACCCTGCACTCGGGTGCGCGGGTCCGGGAGGGAGGCAACATGTCGAACGACAAGCGACGCAAGCAGTTGGCGCACGCCAAGGCGGAACGCCAGGCACAACGTCGCGCGGAAGCTGCCCGCCGGGCGCGCCGTAACCGGCTGATCGGGATCGGGGCCGCCGGCCTGGTAGTGGTCGGCGGGATCGCGTGGGCCGCCTGGCCGGACTCCTCCCAGCAGGCAGGCGCCGAGGCCGAGCCGGAGGCGTCACCGTCCACCTCGGACACCGCCAGCCCCACCCCCGGTCCGGTGGCGACCCCCGCCGGTGTGACGTGCACCGACCCCGGGCAGCCACGCCCTGAGACCCGGACGTGGAAGAAGCCCGCCGACATGGACCTCACGGGGACCCCGAACTGGGTACTGAACACCAACTGCGGACGCATCACCATCGCGCTCGACGCCTCAGCCGCCCCCAAGAACGTCAACGCCCTGGCCTTCCTCACCGATCAGGGGTACTACGCCGGCAACTTCTGTCACCGGCTCACCACTGCGGGCATCTTCGTCCTGCAGTGCGGCAGCCCCGGGGCGGACGGCAGCGGCGACGTGGGCTTCACCGTGCCGGACGAGAACCTGCCCGCCGGGGAGCAGGGAACCTACCCGGCCGGGTCTGTGGCCATGGCGAACCGGGGGCCCGACACCGCCAGCAGCCAGTTCTTCATTGTGTACAAGAAGACGAGCCTGCCCCCCAACTACTCGATCGTCGGCACCGTGACCAAGGGCCTGGACGTCGTGAAGTACGTTGCAGCCGCCGGGGTCGAGGCGGGATCATCGGATGCATCGGACGGACCGCCGGCACAGCCCATTGTCATCAAGACAGCCGCGATCGAGAGCTAGGGACATCATGACCGAGCAGACACCCACCCCCGGCCCCGCGCCGGCTGAGCACTTCGGCCGCGTCGGTGAGGACGGCACGGTGTACCTGCGACTGCCCGACGGCACCGAGCGCGAGGTCGGCCAGTACGCGGCGGGCACCCCGGAAGAGGCACTGCACTACTACGCGGCCAGGTACAACGACCTCTCCCAGTCATTGGAACTGACCGCCACCCGCCTGGCCGACAACAAGTGCTCCCCGCGCGACGCGCAGGCCGTGGCCGGGAAGGCCCGGCACGCACTGGAGGAACCTGCCTTCGTCGGCGACATCGCGTTGCTGATGGCGCGCATCGGTCAGCTGGAGGTACTGGCGAACATCCGCCAGCAGATCCTCGAAGAGGAGCGCAAACAGGCCCGCGAGCAGGCCCAGCAGGCCCGCGAGGCGATCGTCACCGAGGCCGAGCAACTGAGCACCTCGACGTCGTGGAAGCAGACCGGTGAGCGGTTCCGCGAACTGGTGGAGCAGTGGAAGGCCCTGCCCAAACCGTCCGTCGAGCAGCGCACGGACACCGATGCCCTCTGGGAGCGGTTCCGCACGGCCCGGCGCACGTTCGACAAGGCCCGCAAGGTGCACCGCGATGAGCAGGACCGCCGGCGAGCGGCCGCGATCGCGGCGAAGACCGACTTGGCAGAGAAGGCGGAGGCGCTGGCCGATTCCACGGATTGGCCGACCACCGCCGCGGCGTTCCGCGATCTCATGGAGCAATGGAAGAAGGCCGGGTTCGCCGGCAAGAAGGACGACGACGCGCTGTGGCAGCGGTTCCGCGGCGCCCAGGAGACGTTCTTCAGCGCTCGCAAGGAGACCTTCAACACCCGCGACAACGAACAGAAGCAGAACCTCGCGCGGAAGCGGGACCTTCTGACCCGTGCCGAGGCGCTGCTGCCGGTGACTGACGCCAAAGCCACGCGGCGCACGTTCCGGGAGATCCAGGGTCAATGGGCCGACATCGGCCACGTGCCCCGACCCGACAAGCCGAAACTGGACAAGCGCCTACGTGCTGTCGATGACGCGATCCGCGCTGCCGAGACGGCGGCGTGGCGGCGAACCAACCCGGAGATCCGCGACCGCGCGCAGGGGCTCGTCGACGCCTACCGGGCGTCGGTGACCAAGTTGGAGGCGGCTCTGGCCGCGGCACAGGAGAGCGGGGATACTGCCAAGATCGCCGACGCCGAGCACAGCCTCGCCCAGCAGCGCCTCATGCTCGAGTCGGCAGAGCAAAGTCTCTCCACGCTGTAGGGCGGCGCTAGACGCGTTTCGCGTCGAAGACCCCTTCGACGCTGCGCACGCCCTTGAGCACCGCTCCGAGATGGGCGGGGTCGGCCATCTCGAAGGTGAAGCGGGAGATCGCGATGCGGTCGCGGTTCGTGGTGGAACTGGCCGACAGGATGTTCACGTGGTGGTCGGACAACACCCGTGTCACATCGGACAGTAGGCGCGCGCGGTCGAGGGCCTCCACCTGGATGTTGACGAGGAACACCGACTCAGCGCTGGGACGCCAGTTGACCTCGACCAGCCGATCCTCCTGCTGGGCGAGTTCGGGGTAGTTCACGCAGTCCCGGCGGTGGACCGACACGCCGTTGCCGCGCGTGACGAACCCCACGATGTCGTCGCCGGGCACGGGCGTGCAGCACTTGCTCAACCGCACCCACACGTCGTCGGCACCGACCACGACGACGCCGGGGTCGCCGGTGGGTCCGGAGCGGATCGACGGTGGCGGGATCTCCTCCTCGGTGTCGTCAGCCGCGGCCTCGGTCCCGCCACGTCCGGCGATGAGGCGATCGACCACGACGGCCGCATCAACCCGGTTCTCGCCGATCGCAGCGTAGAGCGCGCTGACGTCGGACATCCGGTAGTACGCCGCGATGGCGAGCAGGTCGGGGGTGTTCAGCAGGCGCTGCATCGGTAGCGACCGCCGGCGCAGTTCGCGCAACAGCGAGTCCTTGCCGTGCTCGACGGCCTCCTCGCGGCGCTCGCGGGAGAACCACGCACGGATCTTGCTGCGCGCCCGTGGCGAGGCCACGAAGTTCAGCCAGTCGCGCGATGGGCCCTGTCCCTGCGTCTTGGACGTGAAGATCTCGACGGTGTCACCGTTGTCCAGCCTCGACTCCAGCGGCACGAGTTTGCCGTTCACCCGCGCACCGATGGTGCGGTGCCCCACTTCGGTGTGCACCGAGTAGGCGAAGTCCACGGGGGTGGCACCTGCGGGCAGGGAGATGACATCGCCCTTCGGCGTGAACACGAACAACTCCCCCGTGCCCAGTTCGTACCGCAGGCTGTCGAGGAACTCGTCGGGGTCCTCCGTCTCACGCTGCCACTCGAGCAGTTGCCGCAACCACGCGAACTCGTCGGGGCCGGCATCGGTCCCGCTGCGCCCCTGCTTGTACCGCCAGTGCGCCGCCACCCCGTACTCAGCCTGTTGGTGCATCTCCTGGGTCCGGATCTGCACCTCGACGGGCTTGCCCTCCGGTCCGATCACCGTGGTGTGCAGGGACCGATAGACCCCGTAGCGAGGGCTGGCGATGTAGTCCTTGAACCGGCCGGGTACCGGATTCCACTTCGCGTGCAGCAGACCGAGCACCCCGTAGCAGTCCGCCAAGGAATCCACCAGCACCCGCACGCCCACGAGGTCGTAGATGTCGGCGAAGTCGCGGCCCCGCACGATCATCTTCTGGTAGACGCTGTAGTAGTGCTTCGGCCGGCCGTTGACCTTCGCGCGGATGCGGTGGGCCTTCAGTTCGTCCTCGATCTCGGCGATGACCTGACCGAGGTACTCGTCGCGGGACGGCGCGCGCTGGCCCACCAGGCGCACGATCTCGTCGTACATCTTCGGGTACAAGGTGGCGAAGGCCAGGTCCTCGAGTTCCCACTTGATGGTGTTCATGCCCAGGCGGTGCGCCAGGGGCGCATAGATCTCGAGGGTCTCGCGCGCCTTCTTCTGCTGCTTCTTCTCCGGTAGCCACTGGATTGTGCGCATGTTGTGCAGACGGTCGGCGAGTTTGATCACCAGCACCCGGATGTCGCGGGCCATCGCCACGACCATCTTGCGGACGGTCTCCGCCGCCGATGCCTCGCCGTAGGTGACCTTGTCGAGTTTCGTGACGCCGTCGACCAGGCGGGCGACCTCGTCCCCGAAGTCCTCCTGCAGCCGGTCCAGCGAATAGCCGGTGTCCTCCACCGTGTCGTGCAGCAGGGCGGCCGCCAGCGTCGTGGGGGTCATGCCCAGTTCGGCGAGGATCGTGGCCACCGCCAGCGGGTGCGTGATGTAGGGCTCGCCGCTGCGCCGGTTCTGGTCCGCGTGCAGGTGTGCGGCCATCAGGTAGGCGCGTTCCACGACCTGCCGGTTGGCCCTGGGATGGAACTGGCGCAGCGTGCGCAGCAGCGGTTCCAGTTCGGGTACAGCGGTGCGGGAACTCCCGGTGAGCCGCGACAGCAACTGCCGGCGCCGGGGCACGTCCTGGACAAGGCTGGCCGCGGTCAGCACAGACTCGTCGTCTGCGTCCGACGTCTGGATCGTCTCCCGCGCCACGATGTCACCGCCTTGCCCTATAGCGCGAGTTTACGGGCTGGGCTCACAGTTGCCCAACGGCAGCAACCGTCGGTGTGGATGCCCGTGTCAGTGACGCCGCTTCGACCGGGTCTGTCGCCTGGGCTGCACGCGCGCGTTGGGATCCCGGTTCGCCCGGTGCGGACGATCCACCGAGGGCGCCATCTGGCCAGTGGCGGCGCTGACTCCGGCCCTGGATTCCTCCGCCCCGGTCGTCGCGGCCACCGTCGCCGAATCTCCCCGGGAGGCACGGCGCTTCTGGACCCGCGAGGAGAGCGCGCGCATCGCGGGCTCGCGCTCCTTGATCTGGCACAACACCGGCGTGGCGACGAAGATCGACGAATACGTTCCCACCGCGGTGCCGATGAACAGCACGAGCGCCAAGTCCTTCAAGGGACCGGCACCCAACAGGAACGCGCCGACGAAGAGGATCGAAGCCACCGGCAGCAGAGCCACGATGCTGGTGTTGATCGATCTGATGATCGTCTGGTTCAGCGCCAGGTTCGCCAGCTCGCTGTAGGTGTAGCGGCTCTGCCCGGTGACGCCGCGAGTGTTCTCCTTGACCTTGTCGAAGACCACCACCGTGTCGTACAGCGAGTAGCCCAGGATCGTCAGCAGTCCGATCACGGTGGCCGGGGTGACCTCAAAGCCGACCAGTGCGTAGATGCCGGTGGTGATGACGATGTCGTGCACCAGCGCCACCAGGGCCGCGACCGCCATCTGCCACTGGAAGTACACCGTCAGGAAGACGGCCAGCAGCGCGAGGAACACACCCAACGCCACCAATGCCGTACGGGTGATCTCACCACCCCAGGTCGGGCCGACGTCGCGACTGGAGATCTGATCGGTGGGCACGCCGCAGGTCTGCGCCAGCGCGTCCACCACCGCGCCGCCCTGCTCCTGCGGAACCGTCGGCGTCTGGGCGCGGATGTTGTCCGCTCCACCTCGGTCACTGCGACGACCTCGACCCCGGCACCGTCGATCGCCTCGCGGGCATCCTGGATGGTGCAGTTCGTGCTCGGCACGTAGAACTCCGCGCCACCCTTGAACTCGATGCCCAGGTTGAGGCCGCGGAACAGGATCCCGGCGATGGCCAACAGGACGAGGGCCGCGGAGATCATGTACCACATCTTCTTGCGGCCGACGATGTTGTACGAGACCTCACCGCGGTAGAGCTTGCCGCCGAGATCGCCGAAGCGGGACATCAGACCTCCACCTTGTCAGCGTGCTTGTCCGCATGGCGGGACGTCGTTTGCCCGGCGATGTGTTCGACACCCAGGCGCCGCGGGTCGAGCCCGGTGAGCGGGTGCCCACTGGTGAACCAACGGTTGCGTGCCAGCAGCGTCACCATCGGCCGGGTGAACAGGAAGGCGACCATGACGTCGATCAACGTGGTCAGCCCCAGCACGAACGCGAAGCCGCGCACCGCACCCACCGACAGGAAGTACAGGACGAGGGCCGCCAGCAGCGACACGAAGTCCGCGGCCAAGATGGTGCCCCGGGCGCGGTCCCAGCCGGCGTCACAGGCCGCCCGCAGACTGCGTCCTTCACGGATCTCGTCACGTATTCGTTCGAAGTACACGACGAAGGAGTCCGCCGTGATGCCGATCGCGACGATCGCACCGGCCACACCGGCCAGGGTGAGCGCCAGCCCCAGTTGCCTGCCCAGGATGACGAACACGAGGAAGGTGATGATCGCGGCCAGGATCAACGACACCACGGCCACCAGACCCAGCGCACGGTAGTAGAACATCAGGTAGAGGATCACCAGGGCGAGACCCAGCGCACCGGCGATCAGGCCGACCTTGAGGTAGTCCGACCCCAGCGTCGGGGTCACAGTTTCCACCGAGGCGATGTCCAGGGTCAGCGGCAGGGCCCCGAATTTCAGCACCTGGGCGAGGCTCTTGGCCTCCTCCGGGGTGAAGTTGCCACTGATCTGAGCGCGGCCGTCGTTGATGGGGTCCTGGAAGTACGGCGCGGAGACCACGAGCCCGTCCAGCACGATGCCGAACTGGTTCTGCGGTGCCGGCAGGCTCACCAGCCGGTTCGAGATCTCGGACAGCGAGTCGGCGCCTTCACCGTCGAACTCCAGGTTGACCACCCAGCCGGCACCGCCCTGCGCAAGTTCGGCGGTGGCGTTGGTGATCGAGGTGCCCTTGATGAAGGCGGGCTCCAGCAGGTACTTGGCCGTCCCCTCCCGGTCGCACGTGACGATCCACTTGTCCGGGTTGTCGGGCTTGCCGCCCTGCCGGCTGGCCTCACTAGTGCAGTCCAGGTTGAGCAGCGCGTCCTCCAGCGCGGGGTCGCTCTGGTTGTCGCCCTCGACCGGCGGGAGCAGCGCAGTGTCTGCCTGCTGGTCGGCACCGTCGGTCGCGCTCGGACTAGGCGAAGGGCTGGTGCTGGGGCTGGGTGTGGTCTCGGCCAGAGTGGCCTGGCCGTCGGCCGAGTTCTTGTTGGTGTTCTTCTTCTTGGTCTTCTTCTCCGGCGTCGTGTCCGCCGGCTGCAGTGTGTTGGGATCGATGACGCTGGGCTCCACCACAGTGGATACCGGACGGAAGTCGAGCAATGCGGTCTGGCTGAGCTGCTCGGCGATCTCGCGCTGGTTGACACCCGGCACCGAGACCACGATGGCCGCGTCGCCACCCGAGCCCTGGATCGCCACATCGGCCTCAGCCACGCCGAAGCCGTTCACGCGCTGACGGATGATCTCGACGGTCTGCTGCAACTGGTCGTTGGTGATCGGCGCGCTGCCCTCGGCCTGCTTGGGCACCAGGATCACCTGCGTGCCGCCCTGCAGGTCCAGGCCGAGACGCGGCGTGCTCTGCGTACCGGGCCAGAAAGCCCACACGGTCAGACCGATGATGATGACCAGAAGTACCAGCAGCGGGCGCCACGGACTCGGTCGTGCTGTCGCAGCCACGTCTTACCCTTCGTCGTTCAGCACGGTCGCCACTGCGGCGCGTGCGTACTTCAGAGACCACCCGTCGCTGACCTCGAGGCCCATGTTCTCCTCGTCCAACCAGGCCACCGTGCCGTAGATGCCCGCGGTGGTCATGATCCGGGCACCCTCATGGACCGCCTGCTGGGCCGCGAGAGCCTCCCGTTGCCGCTGGCGGATGGGCCGGATCGTGAAGATCCACACAGCGATGAGGAACACCACCGGCAGTGCAAGGATGAGCAATTCCACTGCCCGATCCTACCTATCCCGGCGCGACGTCCGGTGCGTCGGTCAGGGTGAGTTGACCATCGCCTCCCGGAACCGGCAATCCAAGCAGCCCGTAGGCCTTCCCCGTGGCGATGCGCCCGCGGGGGGTCCGGGCGAGGAATCCGGAGCGCAGCAGGAACGGTTCACAGACCGTCTCGACCGTCTCCGACTCCTCCCCGACAGCCACCGCCAGGGTCGACAGCCCGACCGGCCCTCCCCCGAAACTGTGCACCAGCGCTGCCAGCACGGCCCGGTCCAGGCGGTCCAGACCCCACGCATCCACCTCGAACAGCGCCAGTGCGGCCTGCGTGGCGGGCACGTCCACCGTGCCGTCGCCGTGGATCTGGGCGTAGTCACGCACCCGGCGCAACAAGCGGTTGGCGATCCGCGGGGTTCCACGCGAACGACCTGCGATCACGGCCAGGGCATCGGGCTTCGCGTGGATCCCCATCAGCCCGGCCGAACGCTCCACGATGCGTTGCAGATCCTTCGGGTCGTAGAAGTCCATGTGAGCGGTGAACCCGAACCGGTCGCGCAGCGGGCCGGGCAGCAGTCCGGAGCGCGTGGTGGCGCCGACCAGCGTGAACGCCGCCAAGTCCAACGGGATCGACGTGGCGCCCGGGCCCTTGCCCACCACCACGTCCACACGGAAGTCCTCCATGGCCATGTAGAGCATTTCCTCGGCCGGCCGGGACAGCCGGTGGATCTCGTCGATGAAGATCACATCCCCGGGCTGCAGGGCGGTGAGGATCGACGCCAGGTCCCCGCGTGGGTGATCGCCGGGCCGCTGGTCAGCCGCAATGCGCTGCCCAACTCGGCGGCGATGATCATGGCAAGCGTGGTCTTGCCCAGCCCCGGCGGACCACTGAGCAGGACGTGGTCGGCGACGTGCTCGCGCTGCTTCGCGGCGGAGAGGACCAGGCGCAATTGGTCCTTGACCCGCTCCTGCCCTATGAAGTCCCGCAGCGATGCCGGCCGCAGTGCGCCCTCCACGAGCCGCTCGGAATCGTCGGCACCGGTCGACACCAACGGATCGGTCATGGTGTCACCGCGGGAGTGTGGTCGAGCACCTGCAGCGCCAGCCGCAGAGCCTCGGGGACCGGCAGGTCGGCGGCATCGGGAAGAGCCGCGACCGTGGAGACCGCTTGCTGGGCCTGAACTGCCGACCACCCCAGACCGGTGAGTGCTCCGGTGACCTGCACCCGCCACGTGGTCTGCCCACCGGCGCTCACCGGGATCGCACTCGTGGGCACGCCGAGCTTGTCCTTGAGGTCCACGATGATGCGCTGGGCGGTCTTGCGCCCCAGCCCGGACACGGCCATCAGCGCGCCGACGTCCTCGGCCTCGATGGCAGCCCGGATCTGGTCCGCGGACAAGGTCGCGAGCATCGTCATGGCCAAACGTGGTCCGATACCGGACACCGTCTGCACCGTGTGGAACACCTCCCGCTCACCAGCACCGGCGAATCCGTACAGCGTGGGGCTGTCCTCGGGGACCACGAGCGCGGTGGTCAACAGGAATTCCTGCCCCACATCCGCGGACGCGGCGGTCCGAGGTGTGACGAGCACGGACAGGCCCACACCTCCGACGTCGACGACGAGTTCGTCGGTGCCGCGGTGCAGGACACGGCCGCGCACTGACGCGATCACACGCCCACCCCCGCGCGGGTCCGGGAGCGCCAGATGTGGCACACCGCCAGCGCCAGCGCATCGGTGACGTCGGCCGGTTTGGGTACCTCCCCCAGCCCGAGGATCCTGGCCACCATGAACGCGACCTGAGCCTTGTCGGCACGCCCCGAGCCGGTCACGGCCGCCTTGACCTCGGTCGGGGTGTGCTGATGGACGGGCAGTCCCAACTGGTTGGCGGCCAGCATGCAGACGGCGGCTGCTTGCGCGGTGCCCATTGCCGAGCGCACGTTGTGCTGGCTGAACACCCGCTCGACGACGAGAACCTCGGCTCCGCTGGTATGCAGGTGCTCGCGCACCGCGTCGAAGACCTGCTGCAGGCGGGCGGCATGCGCCTGGTCGGGATCGGTGCGCACCACTTCGGCCAGCAGCGCGCGAGTGCGGCCGTCCGGGCGCAACTCGACGACGGCGACACCACACCGGGTCAGCCCGGGGTCAACGGCCAATACGCGCACACGGCGGCCTTTCGCTCGTACAACTGTTCGGCAGACTACCGCGGCCCGGCGGGCGCCAGCGGCGTGACACGCCCACGCCGCGCTGACGGGCGCTCAGGTGCTGGTCGGCAACGTCAGCGGGTTACCGGCGATGACCGGGTGACCTATGACCTCCCGGAAGCCGTAGCGCAAGCTGCGCACCAGTTCATCGCGGTCGTCGACAGCGGCGTCATCGGTGCTGATCCCGACACTGGCCACGCCCGCATAGGTGAGCATCGTGATGTTGATCGCCGCCCCGATCGTGGCCACCAGCGGGTACATGCGCTCGATCTTGGCGCCACTGAGCCAGACCGGCACCGGCACGCCGGGCACATTGGAGGCGGTGAGGTCGGAGGTCTGAGCGGCTGCCGACAACAACTCCGGGGGCAGGAACCGCGAGAACTCGGCGAGGTTGTCCGCCAGCCGCAGGGCTGGCTCGGCCCGCCAGCTGCGCACCGTCTGCGCCGCGGCCTCCAGCACGTCGTCGATGACGTTGGAGATGGGGATCTCGAAGCGGGCGATGGTCACCGAGTTGGCCGCGTCGTCACCGCTACTGCGCAGCGAGATGGGCATGTTCATGCGCAACTCGTCGACCGGCCTGCCCATGCGTTCGTGATAGCGGTGCATGCCGACGCTGATCGCCGCCAGGAACAGGTCGTTGACGCTGCGGTTGCGCTTCTTGGCCGCGGCTCGGTACGCCGCGAAGTCCATGTCGATGGTGTCGAAGTGGTAGTTGATGCTGCGCTGCTGCATGATCGGCGACAGCGGGCCGAAGGGCACCCGCGTGAAGCGCATGACCGAGCCGGCTGTGCGCCGTGCGCGGCTGATCATGTCGCCAGGGTTCTTGACCGCCTCCATCGTCAGCGGCCCCAGCCCGCGGATCGCGTCCTCGGCGGTTCGGGCCACCCAGCCGACGTTGTTGCGGATGACCGCCTCCAGGAAGCCGGTGGTGTCGAGCACAGCCGGCTCGGGGGCCTCTGGCATCGGCCCGAGTTCCACACCCTCCGGAGCGAAGTCGAACAGGGCCAGACCCAGTTGCACCGCCCCCTGACCGTCGGCGATGGCGTGGTGCAACTTCATGATCAGCGCCGCACGACCGCCCGGCAGACCCTCGAGCAAGGTGGCCCGCCAGAGCGGGCGATCCCGGTCGAAGTCGGCCATGCTCTGCCGGCGGGCGTCCTCGAGCACATCGGCCCAGGTCGAGCCCTTCGGCATGCTGAATCGGCGCATGTGGAACGAGAGGTCGAAGTTGGGGTCGACCACCAGGCGCGGGGTCTGCAGTCCGATGGGACCTTCCACCACACGCGACCGCAGCACCGGGGCCAAGCGGGTGGCGCGCTCGAAGCGTTTCGTGAGCTGCGCCCAGTCGGGGCTGGATTCGAGGACGAGCAGTCCGATCATCGTGGAACGCATCACCGGGTCGTCGGTGGCCATCCGCCAGGTTGCGAAGTCCCACCCGGAAAGGCGTTTAGCCTCCACGGTCGCCTGCTTCCCGCGCAGCGGGGCAGGCTGCTTGCGGGCCCTGGCGGGGGCTTTCTTGGCGGGGGTCTTCTTCGCCGCCGGTTTCTTGGCGGGGGTCTTCTTCGCGGGGTCTTCTTCGCCGCCGGTTTCTTGGCGGGGCTTCTTCGCGGGTCTTCTTCGCGGCGGGTCTGGCCGGGGCCGACTTGCTCCCGTGCGCGGGCGCCGGGCTATCTGGGCTGGTGGCCACACTTCCTCCTTGTGAACGCTTATGCCTACGCTATCCCCGCTCCGCAGGGTCGCGCTCCCCACCGCCACCCGGGAGACCGCCGCCGGCCACGGGCCAAAGGCGGGAGCGACACCTACACCGGGGAGCGATCGTGCACGGTTGGAACTCTCCCCGACGTACCGAACACTCCCGGGTACAGCAAACGGCGCAGCTTCACCGCCGCGCCCCTGGCTCAACCGTCAGGCGTCGATCTGGGCCATGACCTCGTCGGACACGTCGAAGTTCGCGTACACGTTCTGCACATCGTCGCTGTCCTCGAGCGCCTCGAGCAGCCGGAAGATCTTCCCCGCGCCGTCTGCCTCCAGCGGGACAGTCACACTGGGGACGAACTGGACCTCGGCCGAGTCGTAGTCCAGGCCCGCGTCCTGCAGCGCGGTGCGCACCGCGACCAGGTCACCCGGTTCGCTGATCACCTCGAACTCTCCGTCGAGGTCGTTGACCTCCTCCGCCCCGGCGTCGAGCACCGCGGTCAGCACATCGTCCTCGCCGAGACCGGCGGCGGGCACCATCACCACGCCCTTGCGGGTGAACAAGTACGACACCGACCCGGGGTCGGCCATCGAACCACCGTTGCGGCTCATCGCGACCCGGACCTCACCGGCGGCACGGTTGCGGTTGTCGGTCAGGCACTCGATGAGCACGGCCACCCCGTTCGGCCCGTACCCCTCGTACATGATCGTCTCCCAGTCCGCTGCCCCCGACTCCGCGCCGGAGCCGCGCTTGATCGCCCGGTCGATGTTGTCCATCGGGACGGAGTTCTTCCGCGCCTTCTGGATGGCGTCGTACAGCGTGGGGTTGCCTTCCGGGTCGCCGCCACCAGTGCGGGCAGCCACCTCGATGTTCTTGATGAGCTTGGCGAAGAGTTTGCCGCGCTTGGCGTCGATCGCCGCCTTCTTGTGCTTCGTCGTCGCCCACTTGGAATGGCCGCTCATGCATCCTCCTGAACCATGTCCACCAGCAATGCGTGGAATCGAACGTCGTCGGTCACCTCGGGGTGGAACGCGGTGGCCATGGCATTGCCCTGTCGGACCGCGACGATTCTAACCGAGCCGTCGTCCAGCGAGACGGTGCCGAGGACGCCGACCGAGGTTCCCACCCGTTCCACCCACGGCGCGCGGATGAAGACCGCCGTGATCGGCGGCCCGGGCAACGATGGCACCACCACCGGGGACTCGAAGGAATCGACCTGCCGGCCGAAGGCGTTTCGGCGGACGGTCATGTCGATGGCGCCGAGCGCCAACTGGTCGGGCCGGCCGTCGAGTACCTCGCTGGCCAGCAGAATCATGCCCGCGCACGTGCCCAGGACCGGTAGTCCGCCGGCGATGGCCTGCCGCAGCGGGCCCTCGAGATCGTTGCGCTGGATGAGCATCCCGATGGTCGTGGACTCCCCGCCCGGGATGACAAGTGCGTCGACTGCGGCCAGATCCGCGGCGGTGCGCACCTTGACCGCATCGGCACCGCAGTCGTCCAGCATCCGCAGATGCTCGCGGAAGTCACCCTGTAGCGCGAGAACGCCTACCCGTGGGGTCACCAGCCGCGTTCGGCCAAGCGGTGCGGTTCCGGGATCTCCTCGACGTTGATCCCGACCATCGCCTCGCCGAGCCCGCGCGACACCTTGGCCAGGATGTCGGGGTCGTCGTAGTGGGTCGTCGCCGCCACGATGGCCGCAGCCCGTTGCGCGGGGTTGCCCGACTTGAAGATGCCGCTGCCGACGAAGACGCCCTCCGCGCCGAGTTGCATCATCATCGCCGCGTCCGCCGGGGTCGCGATGCCACCGGCGGTGAACATCACCACGGGCAGTTTACCGGCGCGGGCCACCTCGGCGACCAGTTCGTAGGGCGCCTGCAGTTCCTTGGCAGCCACGTACAGCTCGTCCTCGGGCAGACTCGTCAGGCGCTTCATCTCGTCGCGGATCGTGCGCATGTGGGTGGTGGCGTTGGACACGTCGCCGGTGCCGGCCTCACCCTTGCTGCGGATCATCGCCGCCCCCTCGGTGATGCGGCGCAGGGCCTCGCCAAGGTTCGTCGCGCCGCACACGAACGGCACTGTGAAAGCCCACTTGTCGATGTGGTGCGCGTAGTCCGCGGGGGTCAGGACCTCGGACTCGTCGACGTAGTCGACGCCGAGGGACTGCAGGATCTGCGCCTCCACGAAGTGCCCGATCCGGGCCTTGGCCATCACGGGGATGGACACCGCCTCGATGATGCCGTCGATCAGGTCCGGGTCGCTCATGCGTGCCACGCCACCCTGGGAGCGGATGTCCGCAGGCACCCGCTCAAGGGCCATCACGGCCACGGCACCTGCGTCCTCAGCGATCTTGGCCTGCTCGGCGGTCACCACGTCCATGATCACGCCGCCCTTGAGCATCTCGGCCATGCCTCGCTTGACGCGGGCAGAACCGGTCACGTGCGTGGGATCACTCATCAGGGGTTCCTTTCAGGTCTGCCTTCCATGGTAGGGGCGATCCCCGGCTTCACCTACTGCGGAGGGCGGAAGGGACTTCGTCGTCCAGTTCGACGGTGTGCGGCAGACCAGCCGACCCCGCCAGCCGGAACAAGCGCACCGTCCGCTGCCGGCGCACCGCCAGGCACGAGCGCACCGCATCGTTGTGGAAACGCCGCGACCAGGCGGCCTTCTGCACCGCAGCGGACATGTCCGCCAGGATCTTGTCGCCGTCGGGCTGTTCGGCGATCTCGGCGACCAGGCCAGCCGCCACTGCGGCATCCAAGGCTTTGGTCAGGGCGCTCTCGGCCGCACATCGCGGCGGCGGGAAGTCGGTACCGGTGGCACGGGCCTGCGCCAATGCGCCGTCGGCGGCGTCGGCGAGCAACACCGTGGTGGCCGGGTCGAGCCGGCCGGAACTGGCCAACGACAGGATCTCGTTCGCCCGTTCCATGAACTGGCCCTGCAGGGCCGTGCGGGAGGTGTCCACGCGGTGGTGCAGGCGGTCCAGGCGCGCGGCGGTCTGCGACAGGTACAGCACGACCACCGCGACGAGCGCGAAGGTGATGATGACCGCAGCGATGTCCATCAGCCATCGTCCCGTGGCCGCGCCAGTCGTCCGACGAACTGTCCCCGCATGTCGTTCTCCACAGTCTCGCCGCTGACTGTGACACTCTCGTAGACCTGCTCGATCTCGCGGGCGACCACCTCCCAGTCGAACTGGCGGGCGCGCGCGTGCCCGGCGGCTCCCAGTTCCGAACGCCGCCGCGGGTCGGCCAGCAGGGCGTTGACGGCGGCGGCCAGCGCATGTGGGTCGCCGGTGGCGAACAGCACCCCGGACCGCCCGTCCTCGAGCACCCGGGCGAACGCCTCGAGGTCGCTGGCCACGACCGGTGTCCCTGCCGACATCGATTCCAGCAGGACGATCCCGAAGCTCTCACCCCCGGTGTTCGGCGCCACATACACGTCGGCGCTGACGAACGCGCTCGCCTTGTCCGCGTCGCTGACCAGTCCCAGGAAGCGAACGTGGCGGCGTACCTGATCGGAGAGGTCCTCGGCCGCCTCGTCCTGGTCCCCGGCCCCGCGACGAGCAACTCCACGCCGGGATGCGCCGCGATGATGGCCGGCATGGCCGCCAGCAGTACCTGCAGACCCTTGCGCGGCTCGTCGATGCGCCCGATGAAGAACAGCGTCGGCCCCTCGCGGGGGTACCCAGGGAAGGCGGCGGCGTCCTCGTATTCGGCGCAGGTGACCCCGTTGGGGATCAGCACAGCGTCCCCTCCCAGGTGTTTGACGAGCGTCTGCCTGGCCTCCTCGCTCACTGCGATCCGGGCCGAGATCTTCTCCATGGCTGTCTGCACGAGGTAGTACGCCGCGGTCAGAGCCCGCGAGCGGGTCTGGGAGCTGTGCCAGGTGGCGACGATCGGTCCGCGCGCCGCCCAGCAGGCCAGCACACTCAGAGTGGGACTGGCCGGCTCGTGCACGTGCAGGACGTCGAACTCCCCCTCCTTGATCCACCGCCGCACCCGGGCGGCCGACACCGGCCCGAAGTTGACCTTGGCGACCGAACCGTTGTAGGGCACGGACACCGGTGTTCCGCCATCGACCACGAACGGTTCGAGTGGGTAGTCGTGGTCGTCGACAGGGGCCAGCACGCTGACCTCGTGGCCCAGGCGCTGCAATGCGATGGCCTGATCGTGCACGTGGGCCTTCACCCCGCCGGGCGATGTCCAGTCGTAGGGGCAGACGATCCCGACCCTCACCGCGTCGCCCGCGAGTCGAGGTCGGAGAGGAACACTGGCTGCAACATGTGCCAATGCCCGGGGTGGCGGCGGATCCCCTCCTCGAGGCGTACGGCCATGGACTGGGTGAAGGCCTGCGCGGCGACGAGGAAGTCCTCGTCGAACCGGTCGGCCCCGATCCAGTCCCCGGCGGGGCGTTCGACAGGCGGGAAGACGTGCACGTGGGCACGCGGTCCTTCGTAGTACAGCGCACAGGCCAGCAGCGGCGCACCGGTCAGCATCGCGATCGCCGACGGACCGATGGGCATCTTCGCCGGCTCGCCGAAGAACTCCACCTGCACGCCGTTGCGGCTCAGGTCGCGGTCGGCCAGCAGGGCCAGCAGCCCGTTGCCCCGCACCAGCTCCACGAGTTGTTCGAATACACCCTCAGTCCCCGCGTGGGGCAGGATCTTCATGCCCACGGCCCGCCGGAAGTCCAGGAACTCCTCGTACAGCCGCTCGGGCTTCAGTCGCTCAGCCACGCTGATCACTTGGGCGAAGTGGACGCTGGCCCAGGCCCCGGTCAGGTCGTAGTTACCCGCGTGCGGGACGCCGAACACCACTCCATGGCCATCGGCGAGCGCATCCTCGAGGTAGTGGGCGTTGATCGCGCGGTGGCGGTGGGTGATCTCCTCCCGGCTCCACGACGGCATCCGGAACGCGTCGCACCAGTAGCGCAGGTAGGAGCGCATCCCCTCATGGGACACCTCCCGGATGTCGGCGTCCGAGGCGTCAGGGAGCACTCTGCGCAGGTTCTTCTCCAGTTGCACGACACCCTTGCCGCGCCGGCGCCAGGCGAGGTCGGCGAAACGGTCGAACGTCGCGTACGCCTGCTTCTCCGGCAGGGCGCGCACGATCCGCCACCCGGTGGCGTAGGCCCAGTAGGTGACCTCGTCCTGGACGTTCATGCCATCGCCTGCCGGTACACGTGCGCGAAGCGCTGCCAGACGGTGATCATCACCAGCACCGCGAGCACGAACAGCGCTGCGGGCAGGATGTACGGGATCCCCAGGCCGTACAGGAACGCCGGGATCAACACAATGAGCATCCGCTCGGTCCGTTCGGCGATCCCCACAGCACAGTCCAGCCCGACGCTCTCGGCACGGGCGCGGGCATAGGAGATCAGGAAGCCCCCCACCAGGCACACGAGCGCGGCCGCCTGCACCCAGATCGACTCGGTACGCACCGCCCAGATCAGCACCGAACAGAAGATGAAGCCGTCAGCCACCCGGTCGAGGCTGGAGTCCAGGAAGGCGCCCCAGACGCCGGTCCGCTCCTGCAGGCGCGCCATGGTGCCGTCGAGCATGTCGGAGAATACGAACAGCACCATCACGAGGATGCCCGGCACGAAGTCACCGCGGGGGAAGAAGTAGAGGGCGGAACCGCTGACGCCGACCGTGCCGATAACCGTCACGGCGTCGGGGGACAACCCGATCCGCAGCAGTCCGCGGGCCACCGGTTCGACGACTTTGGCCAACGCGGCACGCGCATTGGTCTGATTCAGCATGCGCGTGTCCCTTCGAAGCAGCGTGGTGGTACCCACTCATGCTATTAGTCACGAGGTGTCCCCTCTGACGTCCGGCGCGCCCGTGGCCCTGGTTTTCGGCCTGCACGAACCCAGCGTCCGCTGGACGGTGAACCACCTGCGGGAGGCCGGCGCCGGGGCGGTCGCCCTTCCCGCGGGACTGCCGGCGGCCGCGGCGGCGTCGGCGGTGGCAGCCGCGGATGCGTGTGTGCACCTGCTCAGCGCGGCTCAGGGAGTGGATGGCACGTTCCTGGAGTACTGGCAGTTGTCCGCCGAGGCCGGCAAGGCCCGCTATGTGGCCGTGTACGAACTGACTGCGCTGTCACTCGACGTCAACGAGGCCGCCGCCATCGCGGCACGGGTGCTCGAGGAGGACGTGCTGGTGACCACCCTGCCGCTACTGGACGAGGGCGAGGCGGTGATCGGCGTGCTGGACGTCATCAGTGGCGAGCAGTGGTTCCCGGGCGGCGACGTGCAGGAGCCCCGCGAGGACTTCGTGCAGGCCGTCGAGGCGGAGACGAACACCTGGCTCGATGAGGCCGATGCGGCGGGTATGCCCCCGCTGGACGCGCTGCGCGAGGGGCTGCTGGCGGTGGCGGTGACCCTGGACACGCACAGCCGGGCCGGCGTGGACTGGCTGGCCCGGCACCTCCCCCGACCGGCAAGTGCCGTCGGCGACGACGGTGCTGGCGTCGCACGCCGAACGGGCGGTGGTGGTCGCCGGTCCCGAGGGCCTGACCGTCGGTCGGGCCATGGCACTGGCGGGCACGACCACCAGCAGCGTCCGGGTCACCGCACTGGCCAGCCTCGGCGAGCCGGGCCTGGTGTCGCACCTCGAGCCCGGTGCGCTCGCCGCCGCGGACATCGAACCACCGGTGGCCGCCGGCACGCTGCTCATCGCCGGGAGCTGAACCCGGCTCAGCCGGGCCAGGCCTGCGCCAGCAACTCCCGGGTCTCCTCCAGCAGTGCGGGCATGGTCTTGGTGCCGCCCACGACGGTGATGAAGTTCGTGTCCCCGCCCCAGCGCGGGACGACGTGTTGATGCAGGTGCCCGGCGATCCCGGCGCCACCGATGGCGCCCTGGTTCATGCCGATGTTGAAGCCCTGCGGCCCCGCGACCGCCCGCATGGCGGTCATGGCGTGCTGGGTGAATGCCGAGAACTCCGCGGTCTCCTCCGGCGTCAACTGGGTGTAGTCCGGGATGTGCCGATAGGGGCACACCAGCATGTGCCCGGGGTTGTAGGGGTACAGGTTCAGCACCACATAGACCCGTTCCCCGCGATGCACGATCAGCGCCTCGGCGTCGTCGAGGCCCGGCACCCGGCAGAACGGGCAGTCGTCCCCGGCCTCCTGGTGGTCCGGCCGGTTCTCACCCTTGATGTAGGCGATCCGGTGGGGCGTCCACAACCGGTCCCACGCCGAGGCGCCGGCCATCAGACCTGCCGCTTCTCGGTTACTGCGGCCACGATCTCCGCGATCGCCTCGACGACCGGGATCCCGTTGCGCTGCTCGCCGTTGCGGTATCGGAAACTCACCGCCCCCGCGGCGATGTCGTCGTCGCCGGCGATGAGCATGTACGGCACCTTCTGCTTCTGCGCGTTGCGGATCTTCTTGGGCATGCGGTCGGATGTGGTGTCCACCTCCGCGCGGATCCCAGCCACCCGCAGTCGCGCGGCGATCCCCTGCAGGTACTCCTGGTGGTGATCGGCGACCGGGATGCCCATCACCGTCACCGGCGCGAGCCATGGCGGGAAGGCGCCGGCGTAGTGCTCCAGGAGGACGGCGAAGAAACGCTCGATGGATCCGAACAGGGCCCGGTGGATCATGATCGGGCGTTCCCGGCTGCCGTCGGCGGCCTGGTACTCCATGTCGAAGCGCTGCGGCAGCTGGAAGTCCACCTGGATGGTCGACATCTGCCAGGTCCGCCCGATCGCGTCCTTGGCCTGCACCGAGATCTTCGGGCCGTAGAAGGCCGCACCCCCCTCGTCGAGGACCAGTTCGAGATCCTGCCGCTTGGCTGCCTCGTACAGGATGGCGGTCGCCTCGTCCCACTCCTGCTCCGTGCCGATGCTCTTCTCCGGGTCGCGGGTGGACAACTCGAGGTAGAAGTCGCTCAGGCCGTAGTCCTTCAGCAGGTCGAGCACGAACGTCAGCAGGGCGTCTAGCTCCTCGGGCATCTGCTCGCGGGTGCAGTAGATGTGGGCGTCGTCCTGGGTGAAACCGCGGGCACGGGTGAGCCCCTGCACCACGCCGGACTTCTCGTAGCGGTACACGGTCCCGAACTCGAACAGGCGCAGCGGCAGTTCCCGGTACGAGCGCCCGCGGGCGCCGTAGACGAGATTGTGCATCGGGCAGTTCATGGGCTTGAGGTAGTACTGCGCGTTGTCCATGTCCATCGGCGGGTACATGCCGTCGGCGTACCAGTCGAGGTGCCCGGACTTCTCGTAGAGGGCCGCTTTGGTCACGTGCGGGGTGTTCACGAAGTCGTACCCGGCCTCGATGTGCCGCTGGCGGGAGTAGTCCTCCATCACGTTGCGCACGATCCCGCCCTTGGGGTGGAAGACCGCCAGCCCGGATCCGATCTCCTCCGGGAACGAGAACAGGTCCAGCTCCGACCCCAGCTTGCGGTGGTCACGCCGGGCGGCCTCCTCCAGGAAAGTCAGGTATCCCTTGAGTTGGTCCTTGCTCGGCCAGGCCGTGCCGTAGATGCGCTGTAACTGCGGGTTGCGCTCGTCGGACAGCCAGTAGACGGCGGCGCTGCGCATGACTTTGACCGCGTTCGGCGGGATGTACTTGGTGCTCGGCACGTGGGGGCCCCGGCACAGATCCGACCAGCAGACGGCGCCAGTGCGGTCGAGGTTGTCGTAGACGGTGAGTTCCGCGCCACCGGTCTCCATGATCTCGTCGCTGTTGCCGCCCTTCTTGCCGATCAGTTCGATCTTGTAGGGCTCCGCGGCGAGTTCGTGATGCGCCTCGGCCTCGGTCACCACGCGGCGAGAGAAACGCTGCCCGCTCTTGAGGATCTCGATCATTCGCTTCTCGATGCGGGCCAAGTCGTCGGGATGGAACGGCTCGGCCACACCGAAGTCGTAGTAGAAGCCGTCCTTGATGGGCGGGCCGATGCCCAGATGGGCCGTCGGGAACAGGTCCTGCACCGCCTGGGCCAGGACGTGCGCGCTGGAGTGCCGCAGCACGGCAAGGCCGTCAGGCTCGTCGACACCGACCGGTTCGACCATGTCACCCGGCCGCAGTTCGTGGGCGAGGTCTTTGAGTTCGCCGTTGACCCGGGCGACGACCACGGTGCGGTCCTCCGCGAACAGGTCGGCCGCCGTGGTGCCCGCAGGCACGGAACGTGGCTCTGCGGACACGATGACATCGAGGGACACGGCGCTGGCCTTCCTGATAGCGGGATCTGTGACCAGTCTAGTGAGCCGGGCCCCGACCACCTGTCCGAGTTCGGCCGGTGGTCAGGCGCTCTTGTTGCGCTTCAGCGTCCACAGCACGTGCATCTCACCGGTCACCGTGCCGTCCTCGGTGGCGATGGTGATGTCCACGCGGAACTCCGGGCGGGTGCCACCCTCCATCTCCGCCAGGATCTCGGCCACCGACCGGGTCATGACCGCGGTGGCGAGGACCGGCCCCATCGCGATCTTCTTGTAGGCGATCTTGGCCTCCACCGCCAGCGGGGTCACCACATTGAGGTGGTCGGCGAAGTTCCCCAGCACCAGCGCGCCCGAGGCCGACTCCCCCAGCGTGAACATCGCGCCGGCGTGGGGGCCACCGATGTGATTGTGATAGGGCTGCTGATCCGGTAGCCGCATCACTGCGGTGTGCTCGTCGAGCTGCTGGAACTCCAGGTTCAGGGTGCCCACCATGGGGACCAGGGTCGGCATGCCCTTTTCAACGGCCTCGAAATCCATGCCGCGAGCATTCCACGTCCGGGCTCGACCCGTTACGGTCGGGGGGTGGTTGTGACAGTCTTCGACATCGACGGAGTGCTCGCTGACGTCCGGCATCGCCTGCACCACCTGCAGAGCCACCCCAAGGACTGGCACGGTTTCTTCGCCGCGGCCGTCCTCGACCCGGTACTTGAGGAGGGCCGCCAGGCGCTGCACGAAGCGCAGGCTGCCGGCTCCACCATCGTCTACGTCACCGGCCGCCCCCGGCGGTGGCGGCGGGACACCCAGGACTGGCTCGCGCGCCACGGCCTGCCCGACGGCCCCCTGCACATGCGCCCGAACCACGACCGCCGACCGGCGCGCTTCTACAAGGCCGACGTGATCGGCGGGATCGCCGCGCAGGACGACTTGGTGGCGGTGATCGACGACGACGACAGAGTCGTGGCGCACCTGCAGGAACTGGGACTGCCGGTCCTGCACGCCACGTGGATGCGCGATGAACCGCGCCAACTGGACCTGCTCGAGCAGGCCCAGGAGACCGAGGGCCGCACCTGAGCCGACGCCCTCAGCCGAGGGCCCGGATCCGCACGTCGATCTCCTGCTGCACCTCGCGCACGATCTCGTCGGGCAGCCCCTCCCGGTCGCGCAACCGGAGCAGTTCCTCATGTTCGGCGCGCATCATCTCCGCGCCGATCTCCTTGACAGCGGTATGGGAGGCCGGCCGCGGCGCGTCACCGAGGTCGGCGATCTTCGATGCGCGGTTCAGCCGCTCCTCGGCCGCAGACCGCAGGCGCTCGACAAGGTCGGGTGACAACGGATCGCCGGTACGCTGCGAGGTCTCCTCGATCTGCTCGAGCCGGTCCAGCGACGCCCGCGCCAGCGACACCCGGACCCGGCGCTTGACAGCAGTGTCGTCGTCGTGCGGCAGGTTCACGGCCCTCGCCAGCCAGGCGACGGTCGGCGCCACCAGTAACGACAGGAGCACGACTCCGAACGTGATGCTGATGACCAGTTCCCGGTAGGGGATGTTCACCCCCGCGTCGGTGGTGACGGGCAGCGTGAAGGCCGCCAGCGCCGACACCGGGCCGCGGGTGCCCGCCCAGGCGGCCACCAGCCAGGCCCGGTCGCCGCGAGCGTTGCCTCGGGTCATGAAGTACACGAAGACGAAACGCGCGGCGACCAGCGACAGGAAGATCACCGGGACGGCGTACAGAAGGGTCCGGATCTGCGAGGACGGCATCTGCTCGATGACCAGCGGCATCTCCAGCCCGACGAGGAAGAAGGCCGCGGATTGCAGCACGAAGGTGATGGTCAGCCACAAGCTGGTCGCCTGCAGCCGGCCGGTGTACCGCACTACGCTCGAGGTGCCGTGGGCCACCACCAGCGCGGCCACCACCACGGCCAGGATCCCCGATCCTTCGACAGCTTCGGCGGCCAGATAGATGGGCAGCGGGGCCAGCAGGATCGTCCCGTTGGCCACCGTCGTGTCCCGGGAACGCCGGACCATCCACATCAGCAGCAGGCCCGCCCCGAGCCCCACCAGACCACCGCCCAGCACCGAGGCCGCCAGGATCAGGGCCCCTTCGGAGGCGGTGACACTGCCGGCCGCGGCGGCCACTGAGCACACGCGCAGGAGGGTCAAGGCGGTGCCGTCGTTGACCAGGCTCTCCCCCTCCAGCACGTTGACGAGCCGGCGCGGCAGGCCGGCCTTGCGCGCCGTGGCCGACACCGCCACCGCGTCGGTGGGACCGAGGATTGCTCCGAGGGCGAAGGCCATCGTCACCGGGATGCCGGGGATGGCCAACTGCGCGATGAAACCGACGACGACGGCACCGAAGACGACCAGCCCGACGGCGAGGGCCATCACCGGCCGGCTCACCCGGCGCAGGTCCACGATCGAACTGGTCAGCCCCTCGCCGAACACCAACGGGGCCAACACGAGCACGAGCACGAACTCGGGCTCAGCGACCCCTTCCGGGCCGAATGGGGCCAGCCCCAGCAAGATCCCGGCCAGCAGCAGCGGAATCGCCGTGGACCATCCCCGGTTGCGGCAGGAACCCGCGATGAGCACGGCGATGACCACGGCACTGCCGATGTCGAAGATATCGGCAGTGGACATGGGTCAGCAGCGTAGCGACGGGCGTTCAGGCGTAGTCGGTCACCGGCGCACAGGTGCAGTGCAGGTGGCGATCGCCGTAGGCATTGTCGATGCGGCGCACGGGCGGCCAGTACTTGTCCGGCGTGCCCGCTGGGAACACCGCCTCCCGCCTGGTGTACGGCCGGTCCCAGTCGTCGACGAGGCATTCCGCGGTGTGGGGAGCGTTGCGCAGCGGGCTGTCCGCCACCTGAACCTCCCCGCCGGCGATCCGGTCGATCTCGGCACGGATGGCGATCATCGCGTCGCAGAAGCGGTCGAGTTCGCGCAGATCCTCACTCTCGGTGGGTTCCACCATGAGGGTTCCGGCGACCGGGAAGGACATGGTCGGCGCGTGGAAGCCGAAGTCGATGAGGCGCTTGGCGACGTCGTCCACGGTGACCCCGGTCGTGCGGGTGATTTCCCGCAGGTCGAGCAAGCACTCGTGGGCGACCAGGCCGTTGGCACCGGAGTAGAGCAGAGGGAAATGCCCGGACAACCGGCGGGCGACATAGTTCGCCGAAGCGATGGCCACCTTGGTCGCCTGAGTGAGCCCCTCGGCGCCCATCAGGCGCAGGTAGACCCACGGGATCATCAAAACGCCCGCACTGCCCCAGGGCGCTCCGGACACGGGCCCGCGCCCCACCGGACCTGCCTCGGGCACCAGCGGATGACCCGGCAGGAATGGGGCCAGGTGCGACTTCACCGCCACCGGCCCGACCCCCGGACCACCGCCCCCGTGCGGGATGCAGAACGTCTTGTGGAGGTTGAGGTGGGACACGTCGGCGCCCACGTCCGGCAGGCGCACCAGCCCGAGCAGGGCGTTCATGTTGGCACCGTCGACGTACACCTGCCCACCCGCGCCGTGCACGAGGTCGCAGATCGCCCGCAGGCCGGTCTCGAACACCCCGTGCGTCGACGGGTAGGTCAACATGATCGCGGCCAGCCGGTCACCGTGTTCGGCGACCTTGTCCCGGACATCATCGACGTCCACGTCGCCGGCGTCGGTGCACCGGACGACCACCACCCGCAGGCCGGCCATCACCGCGCTGGCGGCGTTGGTCCCGTGGGCACTGCTGGGCACCAGGCACACGGTGCGTTGATCGTCGCCGTGGGACCGGTGATAGCCACGGATGGCCAGCAGCCCTGCGAACTCGCCCTGGGAGCCGGCGTTGGGCTGGACACTGACCCGGTCGTAGCCCGTGGCCGCGGCCAGCCACCGCTCGAGGTCACCGATCATCTCTCTGGTGCCCGCGGACTCCTCGGCCGGGGCGAACGGGTGCAGACCCGCGAACTGCGGCCAGGTCATCGCCTCCATCTCCGCGGCCGCGTTGAGCTTCATGGTGCACGACCCCAACGGGATCATCGTGCGGTCCAGCGCGAGGTCCTTGTCCGACAGCGCCCGCAGGTAGCGCATCATCGCGGTCTCGTTGTGGTAAGCGCCGAACTCCGGGTAGTCCAGGATGTCGTCGCGGCGCCGGAGATCAGCCGGGATGCGGGAGTCCCCCGGGACGCGTCGGGCCCCGAAACACTCCAACACCGTGTCCACGTCGGCCTCGGAGGTGGTCTCGTCGCAGGTCATGCCCACCGCACCGTCGAGCAGTCGCAGGTCGATCCCGCGGACGGCGGCCGCGGCGAGCACCGCGGCCGGATCGGCGTGGCTCACCACCACGGTGTCGAACAATTCCTCATGCCACACGGCCAGCCCGTGGGCCTGCAGGGAAGCGGCGAGCGTGGTGGCACGCTCATGAACCCGCTCGGCGATCCGCCGCAGTCCCGCCGGACCGTGGTACTGGGCGTAGAAGGCGGCGACAAGTGCGAGCAGCACCTGTGACGTGCAGATGTTCGATGTCGCGCGGTCCCGGCGGATGTGCTGCTCACGGGTCTGCAGCGCCAGGCGCATAGCCGGGTGTCCGGCCGCGTCCACGCTCACTCCGACCATGCGGCCGGGCAGCTGCCGCTCCAGTCCGGTGCGCACCGCCATGAACGCCGCATGCGGGCCGCCGAAACCCATCGGCACGCCGAAACGCTGTGCGGACCCCACGACGATGTCCGCCCCCAGGTCCGCCGGCGCCCGCAGCACCACGAGGGCCAGCGGGTCGCAGGTCACGGTGAGCAGCCCACCGACCTCGTGAACCTGTTCGGCCAGGCGCCGGAGGTCGCGAACCCGGCCAGTGCCCGTCGGATAGCCCACGAGTGCCCCGAAACACGCCTCGGGCAGCACGGACGCCGTGGTGTCCAGGACCTCGATCCGCACCCCGATTGGCTCGGCCCGGGTGGCCAGGACCGCCAGGGTCTGGGGGTGCAGGTCGGCGTCGACGACGTACGTGTCGCCGCGACCGACCCGGTGTGCCAGAGCCATGGCCTCGGCCGCGGCGGTCGGTTCGTCGAGCAAGGAGGCGTTTGCGACGGGCAGCCCGGTGAGATCGGCGACGAGGGTCTGGAAGGTGAGCAAGCCTTCCAGCCGGCCCTGCGAGATCTCCGGCTGGTAGGGGGTGTAGGCGGTGTACCAGGCTGGGTTCTGCAGCACGTTGCGCTCGATGACGGCCGGGGTGACGGTCGCGTGGTACCCCAGCCCGATCATCGATGTGCGGGGGTGGTTGCGCGCAGCGATGTTGCGCAGCAACTGGCGGGTCTCCGGTTCATCGGCAGGCGCCGGCAGGTCCAGGGGGCGGTCGGTCCGGATGTCCGGCGGGACCACGGCCGAGATGAGGCTATCGAGGTCGTCATACCCCAGCACCTCGAGCATGCGGGTGAGGTCCGCGGGGGCGGGACCGATGTGGCGTTCGGTGAACGTAGGACTATCCAATCTTGCGGGAGCGGCGGCGCGACAACTCGTCGTCCACCACGGTAATGCTGCCGTCTGCACGCTCAGCCGGCAGCGAGGCGAGATCGCTCTCCACCTCCCGCCAGACAGCACCCACAGCGATCCCGAACACTCCTTGCCCACCGTGAACCAGATCGATGACGTCCTCGGCGCTGCGGCACTCGTAGACGCTGGCCCCGTCGCTCATGAGAGTGATCTGGGACAGGTCGGTCACGCCGGTGGATCGCAGGTGTTCCAGAGCGGTGCGGATCTGTTGCAACGTCACGCCGGTCTCCAGCAGCCGCTTGACGATCTTCAGCGTGACGATGTCGCGGAAGTTGTACAGCCGCTGCGAGCCGGAGCCGGCGGCGGTGCGCAGGCTCGGCTCCACCAGCCCCGTGCGTGCCCAGTAGTCCAACTGACGGTAGGTGATTCCCACGATCTTGGCCACGACGGGCGCCCGGTACCCGGCATCGTCGGGTACGTGCAAGTCGTCGGCGAACAGTTCCTGCTGCACCACCTCGGGGACTGCAGACGAGTTGGCGAGTGCCTCGTTCATGGTTTCTCCTCGGCTGTCCTGCGAGATTGCCTGCGAACTGCGCTATCGCAAACTTAGGGGCACGGCCCGCAACGACGCGACCGACACGCCCGGCGGGATACCCGCAATGTCTCAACCTGAGGTTGACATTTAGTCATTGGGCGCTGCCGCCCTCGAAGTCCTCCGGGGTGACATGGTCCAAGAATTCGCGGAAAGCCTCGACTTCCGCCTCATCTTCGGGCTCTTCGTCCGCTTCAGACGGCATGTCGATGGCCGCATCGTCGAGAACGTGCTCCGCGGCGAACAGTGGGGAGTCGGTCCGCAGTGCAAGCGCGATCGCATCGGAGGGACGTGCGGACACGGTGACCCCGTTGTCGAAGACGAGTTCGGCGTAGAAGATCCCGTCGCGCAGATCGACGATGTCCACACGGGTCACTGTGCGTCCGAGAGCGGAGATGACGTCACGGAGCAGATCGTGGGTCAGCGGCCGTTCCGGCTGTACCCCCTGCTGGGCGAAAGCAATCGCCGTCGCTTCGACGGCGCCGATCCAGATGGGCAGGAACCGGTTGGATTCGCTGTCCCGCAACAGCACGATCGGCTGATTGGAGGGCATCTCGACCCGCACACCCACGACATCCACGGCTCGCACGGATTCACTCTACGCCCCCGCTGACGCTGCGACACCCTCGCGCGGATGGCGCCGGGTCACAGCTGTGAACGCATCACCGCCACGTGTACCCGGACCAGTGCCGAGGCCAGTTCCCGCGCGCGTTCGGTGTACTGCTCGTCACTCTCACCCGACCTCGGCTGCCCCAGTGCCGCAGTGTGAAGATCGACCTCCCGGCGCACGGCGAGGTACACCGGACGGGCGTTGCGCACCGGTACGCCACAGTCGCGCAGGGCCGCGAGGCTGCGCGCGGCCTCGACGTGGTCCAGTGTGTAATCGGTGGTCTCCGGCAGCAGGCCGAGGGCAACCGCCTGGGCGAGATCCTCGGCGCTGAGGCCGGACTCCCGGCAGATCTCGCCGGCCTTGAGGCGCACGCCGGTGTCCAGGGACGACACATCGGAGCCGGTCGTCTCCGGCATGGTCGGCTGAGGGGTCGAGTCCGCCGGTGCCGGCGCCGTGAGGCCCCGGTCGAGCGCGTCGAGGTGTTCTGCGATGACCTTCAGCGGTAGATAGTGGTCGCGCTGCATGGTCAGCACGTAGCGGATCCGCTCGAGGTGTGCGGGGGTGTACTTGCGGTATCCCGATGGCGTGCGCAGCGGCGCCACCAGACCCTCCGACTCCAGGAACCTGATCTTGCTCACACTGACGTCGGGAAACTCGGGCCGCAATGACGAGACCGTCTCACCGATGCCCATCAAGTGCGTAGTAGTCATTCGGTCAGGTGGTCCTCGTCAGCGTGCAGGTACTGCAGGCGGAATTTGCCGATCTGCATGAGGTCACCGGAGGTCAGTTGGTGTCGTTCCACGGACGTGCGGTTCACGTACGTGCCGTTCAACGAGCCCATGTCCACGACCGCCCACCCGTCGCCGTCGGCCACGAACTCCGCGTGATGCCGGGAGACGGTGACGTCGTCGAGCATGATGTCGGCGTCAGCGGCCCGACCGACCGACAGTCGGTCGCCGGTCAGTTCGAACCGCTGCCCGATCTCCGGGCCACGTTGCACGACGATGACGCTCATCCCCTTGGTCAGCCCGGACAGACCCGCCACCACCGGCACCGGGCCGGTGTCGCGCTCGTCGACGACCACCGCACCGGTCGGGTCCTCCTCGTTACGCGCACGCGGCGTCCCGCATGCCGAGCAGAAGCGGTCCTCGGGCTCCAAGGGACGCCCGCACCGCGCACATTCGTTGCTCACCGCACTCCTCACGGACACCAGAAGCCTCTACGTTAACCGAAGAGTCAGACTCCGGTGGTATCAGTCTTTCTGGACGAGGGCGTCATAGTCCGTGGAAGACAGTAGCGCCTCTGCCGCGTCCGGGTCGGCCGGTTCGATGACGAACAGCCAGCCCCCCTCGTAGGGGTCGGCGTTCACGGTCTCCGGCGCGGTCTCCACCGCGTCGTTGCGCGCGACCACCGTGCCCGCGACCGGCGCGTAGATCTCGCTCACGCTCTTGGTCGACTCGACCTCCCCGATGGCGTCGCCGGCGCTGACATCGGCCCCCACCTCCGGCAGCGCCACGAAGACCACATCACCGAGCGCGTCCTGGGCGAAGTCAGTGATGCCTATCCGCAGGTTGCCGTTCTCCAGCGGAAGGACCCATTCGTGTTCTCGGGTGAAGCGCCGATCGTCAGGTGTCATACCCCGAAGATTAGTCGGTCACCGACACGTTCGGGTCGGCCTCCGGCAGGTTCACCGTGCTGAGAATCTCCACGCGGTCGAGTTCGGTGATGACGATCGAACCGTCCTGCGATTCCACCGTGTCGGCGATCCCACCGGGGATGCGCATGGCGGTGGCCATGGTGCTCGGGCCCCCGATCGCGGTGATCTCGTAGGGACCGCCGACCACCGTGCCACTGATCGAGATCCCGTCGCCGGAATCGGCGAACCAGGTGTCCACCACCACCCGATTGCCGTTGACCTCGATGGCCTCCGCCCCGGCGTCGCGCAACTCCTGCACCGTGTTGAGCAAGTCGGAGGCGAAGAAGGCATCCTGACCGTCGATGCGCATCTTGATCCCCGGACCGCGCACGCCCGTCGTGCCCGCCAGGACGCGCAAGGAGTCTGCCCGCTGCTGGGTCTCCTGAAGCGCTTCGGCCGAGGTTCCCGTGCGCAGTCGCTGTTCGGCGGCCTGGAGGCGCAGGATCTCACCGTCCAACCGCGTCTGCCGGGACTGCAGGTCGTCCAACAGGCGGACCAGGTCGGGCTCGCGCGCAGTCGCCAGGAATTCGTCGGCGCCCTGCCCGCGCACCACTGCCACCGCTCCGATGCCGATCAGCACGCAGACGATGGCCACGCCCCACTGGCGCGTCCTCATGCCTTGAACATCCTGCGCCGGATGGCCGCGGCGTTGGCGAAGATCCGCATCGCCAGCACGACCACCACCCCGGTGGACATCTGTGCCCCGACCCCCAACTGGTCGCCCAGCCACACGAGCACGCACGCGACCGCGACGTTGCCCAGGAAGGACACCACGAACACCTTGTCGGAGAAGTTGCCGTCGAGCATGGAACGCAGCGCGCCGGACACCGCGTCCAGACCGGCGATGACGGCCACGGGCAGGTAGGCGTCCATCCAAGTCGGCACGTCCGGGGAGAACACGACACCGAGGATGATCCCGACGATCAACCCGATGAGGGCGATCATGACCCTCCCCCTTTCAGGATCTCGGCCTGCAGCGGCAGATTCGCCGTGGACGCCGGGACGTCGACCGAGTCGGCCGCCGTCACCTCCGACTGTATGCCGTAGTCGGTTCCCAACTGCGCCAGATCCTTGCTGCTCTGACCCTCTTCAAATCGGTCGGCCAGCTCCGCCGGGCCGATGGCCACGATCCGGTAGGGCGGCTCCAGGGGACGGTAGTCCACGAGGATCGCCTCACCGGCGGTGCGGATCGCCGTGGCCGACGTCAGGCGCACGTCGTTGATGGCGATGGCCTGCGCGCCGGCCTCCCACAGACCGTTGACGGCCATCTGCATGTCGATGTCCAGCACCGTGGCCTCCGCGGGTTCGACGCCGCGCGGCAGGGGCGGTTCCGCGTCGTCCAGGGTCACGACCGCACCGGGCCCGGTGAGAGCCACGAAACCGGTCGCCACTTCCAGGGAGCGCAACTGCTCGGAGAACTGCTCACCGAGCCCGCCGGTGGCCAGTTGTTGGAGCTGGGACACGCTGGCCCGCAGCTGCGCGGTCTTCTGCTGGGACTCCCCGGCGCCCTGCGTCGCCCGGTCGATCCGGCTGATCAGATCGTCGCGGCGTTGCTCGGCCGCGGGCTGCACGTTCTGCCGCTGCCAGAAGGCGGTGACCAGCAGCATGCCGATCACGGCGAAGAGCACGGCGGCGATGACCGGGTTCCCCTGCGTGGTCGGAGAGCGCTGCTCGGCCAGGGCATAGTCGTCGGCCTGCGCCTCCGCCAGGAGCCGGTCGAGCAGGCTCGCCGGCCGCTGACCACTCACCGTGCGGCCGCCATGATCCGCCGGGCCTGGCCGATGTACAGCACCGCGGCCCACCAGTAGAGCGCGGTGCCCCACACGGCGAACGCCCATCCGAAGACGTTGGCGGTCTGGGCGAGCGATCCGGTGCCGTCACCGAGCAGGAGCAGCGGGAAGGCGTACAGCAGGCAGAAGGTCGCTGCTTTGCCGAGAAAGTGCACCGGAAGACCGGTGACCCCTCGTCGTTTGAGGACCGCCAGGACGACACTCATGATGACGTCACGCGACACCAGCAGCACCACGAACCACCACGGCACGATCCCGCGCAACAGCAGCCCGACCAACGTCGCCAGGATGTACAGGCGGTCGGCAACCGGGTCCAGCAGCTGGCCCACACGGGAGATCTGGTGCCAGCGACGGGCCAGGAAGCCATCGAGCCAGTCCGTGAACCCCGCCAGCATCAGCACCGCGACGGCCAGGCCGTCGGCTTCTGGCACCAGGATCAGCCAGAGGAACAACGGAACCCCGAGCAGGCGCAAGGCCGACAGGATGTTGGGTACCGTGAGCACCCGATCCGTCTGGACCTGCGTCGACTGGACCTCCACGCGCCCAGCCTAGGCGGCGGGCGGGAACTGCGGTGCGGACTCCCCCGAGCCGGCGCGGAATGCCAGCACGAGCACCCAGATCGCGATGCCGATGATCACCAGGCCCGCGATGGCCATCCCGATGGCGGCGCTGCCGGCCCACGCGACCGTGGCGAGTACCGAGACCTGACCGTCGACACCCCGGGAGGCGTCCTCGTTCATGACGACCAGCGTGGTCTCGGCGTCGGACACCGGCCAAGCGACCGTGACGTCCTGTCCGGAGGCCTGGTCGGCCCAGAACGGCTGCAGGGCCGGCGCCTCCGGCACACGGTCACCCGGGATGCTGGTCTGGTTGACAGTGTCCGACGTGCTGTCGATGCCGGTCACCAATTCGTACGGGGCCCCCTGCAAGTAGTCCAGGGAGTCCACCTTCGGGGCGACGCCGACGAACAGCGACTCGTTGCCGGTGACCTCGAGCCGGACGTCGAACCAGTCCTCCTCCACGGGCAGCGGGGCGTCACTGCTGATCTCGAAGTCCGTCACCACCACCGCCCGGCCGACCTCGGAGGTCACAGAGCCGATCGGGATCCTCGCCTGCCCATCGGTGCCGAAGATCCCGAACAGCACCGCCCCGGCGCCCATCAGGCCGATCCCCACCAGCCCCAGCACCGCACCCAGGATTCCCAGCACGAGTCTCTTCATCTGTTCACCGTAATCGCCGGACCGCACGCCCGGGCGCAGGCGCCGCGAGGTGTCTGCATCCGGTCATGGACTAAGGCGGTTCACCCGCCCGCACGAACCCACGGGGAGAAGCCGGCGGCGTTGACAGCACGCACGAACACCCGGGACTCGGGGCCGATCCGCGCCAGGGGGTAATCCCCGGAAACCACGTCCTGGGCCAACCACCGCAACGAGCCGCCCGGCTCGCGCACACCGACGTCGTACCTGGTGCCCGGCAGCGACACCCAGGTGACGCGGTCGATCAAGCGGGCGACCTGCGCCGGTGCCGCGGGTTCAGCGGGCAGCACCAGCGCGGGCACCTTCGCGAGGAAGCGGGAGTTGGCCACGTTCGCGCGCGGATGCCGCGCCAGCCACGATCCACGGCGGGGAGCCACTGCGAAGTAGTCATCCTGACCGCAGTCGAGGCGGTAGCGCGCCTGCGGCGCCGGGCACACCGTGACCTTGCGCCACCCTGGCCCGCCATCGGAGTAGCACATGAGGTCGTACGCGTCGTAGCAGTGCGCCTTGCCCGTAGAGTGCGGGGCGCTCGGCCAGATCGCGCCCAGGGCGTGTACGAGCTCATGGGCGTCCACCCACACGAACCCCCACGAGGAACTCCACGTGGCCGACCAGCGGTCGTCGCCCAGGCCCGACCACGACGGACTGGTCGTGGAGTCGACCCACAGACTGTAGACGCGGTCGGTGCGCCGGAAGCGGGGTTGCCGGTCCTCGAGGTACCGGCGCAGGCTGACCAGGTCGTGGCTCCTCGCCGTGGGGACGGCGACCTGCCAGATCACCGGTCGGCACGACGCGTCGTGAACCCACCGGACGGTCCGGCGGGTGTCGGATGAGCGTTCGAAGATCCCGGTGGTGAGATCCGTGGAGCGCTGCAGAGTGGCACGGAAGCGCTCGAAACGGTTCGCGGTGCCCTTGCGGTACACGAACACCGGTTGCACGCGGGGGCCGGAGACCCCGTCCCCGATGCAGCGCGGCGCGGCCCAGTGCCCGGACGCATCCCGGAGGAGGTAGTCAGCGTCCATGGGGCTCTGCCGGACGACCTCGTCGCGGGCCAGAGCAGCACCGGGAGTCATCAGACCTGCCAGTGCCAAGACCACCGCGAGCCCGACGGACCGCAGACCTGCCATACCTTCCACGGTAGCCGCCGCTGACATACTGCCTCGCATGGAACCCACCTGTGCGCGCTGGGCGTGCCTGGGCCGCGGCGTCGCGTGAGTGCCGACGACACCGCCCGGGGCGTGGTGATCGAGGCGATCACGATCGGCGCCACGACTGGGGCCTACGGCGTTTCCTTCGGTGCCCTGTCCGTGACGTCGGGGCTCTCGGTGTGGCAGACGGTCGCCCTGAGCGCGCTGATGTTCACCGGCGCTTCGCAGTTCGCACTGGTGTCTGTGCTCGCCGGTGGCGGTTCGGCGCTGGCTGCGGTGGCCGGGAGCACACTGCTGGGCCTGCGGAACATGTTCTACGGTCTGCGCATCCGGCAGATCCTGCAGCCGTCCGGGCTGGTCGCCGTGCCCGCCGCACACCTCACCATCGACGAGTCCACAGCAATGGCCCTGGCGCACTACGACCGCCCCGAACCACGGCCTGCTCTAGCCTTCTGGTCCACCGGGATCAGCGTGTTCTTGCTGTGGAACATCGGCACCCTGGTCGGGGCGCTTGGAGCCAGCAGCATTGGCGACCCGCAACGCTACGGGCTGGATGCGGCGGTGCCCGCGGCGTTCCTGGCGCTGCTGTGGCCGCAGATCACCAGTCGCCGCCTGCTGGGCGTGGCACTGGTGGCCGCCGTGGTGGGAACGGCACTGACCCCGGTGCTGTCTCCCGGTCTGCCGGTCCTGTGCGCCGCCCTGGTGCCACTCGTGTTCTTGCGGAGGGCCTCATGATGTGGGCGACCGTCCTGTTGGCCAGCGCCGCGTGCTACGCGCTCAAGGCTCTCGGGTTCGTGGTGCCAGAGCGCTTCCTCGACAAGCCGATGGTGTCGCAACTCGTGGCGATGGTCCCCGTGGCACTGCTCGCGGCGCTGCTGGCGGTGGTGACGCTGGGTTCGGGAACGGCTATCAGCATCGACGCCCGGGTGGCCGCTGTCATGGCGGCCGGGGTCGCGTTGAGTCTGCGCGCGCCGTTCCTCGTGGTGGTCGTGGTGGGCGCCGCCACCGCCGCGCTGATCCGCGCGCTCGGTGGGTGAGCGCAGGTCACTCGGACGCCTTGCCGTCCTTCTTCTTGGTCTCGAAACCCGGGATGGCTCCGGCGTGCGCGGTGGCGGAGGGGTCTTTGCGCACCTTGAGCAGCGAGGCGATGGTGGTGATGGCAAGAATCCCGATGATGAAGCCCAGTGAGACCCAGATGTCGATGTGTACCCCGAAGAAAACGAGGATGAGTTTCACCCCGATGAAAGCCAGGATCACTGCGAGCCCCAGGGACAGGTAGACCAGCCGGTCCAGCAGACCCGCCACGAGGAAGTACAGCGCCCGCAGGCCCAGCAGCGCGAAGGCATTGGCCGCGAAGACGATGAACGGCTCGTTCGTGACGCCGTAGACCGCGGGGATCGAGTCGAGCGCGAAAATGATGTCGGTGGCGAAGATCGCGATCATCACCAGCAGGAGCGGGGTGCCGTAGAGCTTGCCGTTGACGCGCGTGTGCAGGTGGGCGCCGTCGTACTCATCGGTGAAGGGCAGGAAGCGTTTGGCCAGCCGCACCACCTTGCCCTCGTTGAACTCCGGTTCCTCGTCGCGGTGCCGGGCCAGGCTGATCGCTGTGTAGATGAGGAACGCCCCGAAGATCACGTACGTGAAGGCGAACGCCTCCAGCGCGGCCGCACCGACGAAGATGAAGATCGTCCGCAGGACCAGGGCCCCCGCGATCCCGGCCATCAGCACCTTCTGCTGATAGATCTTGGGTACCGCGAACGTGCTCATGATGATGACGAAGACGAACAGGTTGTCGACCGACAGGCTCTTCTCGATGAGCCATCCCGCGAAGTACTCCAGGCCGTAGGACCCGCCTTGCGGCGTGGGCTGGTCGCTGGTCCACCACGCGAAGAAAACGCCGTACGCGATGGCGATGGCGACGTAGATGACCGACTGGATGGCGGCCTCACGGATCTTGACCTCGTGCGGATTGCGCGTGGCCTGCACGAATTCAAAGGCGATCAGAAGGACGACGATCCCCACGGTGAGGGCCCAGAGCCAGGCCGGTACGTACAAGGTGGGCTCGCCGCCGCCGGTTGCGGCTGCGGGCAGCATCATTGCTCCAGTCTGTCAGAGTGCCTGGGCGCCGCAACAGACACCCACCGGAAGTACACTTCGGCAATCGCTCACTCTGGGTCCCGCGATCAGGCCAGTTCGGTGGCCATCGTGTCAAGTTCCTCCATGACGTAGCGCACGAGTTTCTCAGGGTTGGGCAGCAGTCCTGCATCGGTGGCGAATCCGATGGTGACCCCGCCGTTATAACTGAAGATCGTCGCGGTCATGGGCTGGTTGCCGCTGCAGGGCGCAAAGCCGACCACTTGGTCCAGATCCACGCCGGCGAACCGCAACAGCCCTGCGGGGCCGGGCACGTTCGTGAGCACGCCCACAGCCTTGTTCGCGAAGAAGTTCGTCAGGAAGAAGGCGATCTGGCCGGGCGACATCGAGACCACTCGCTGCAGTCCGAATGTGAGTACCGCCTCGTCGCTGTGCTTGATCCGGTGCATGCGCTGGTGCATCTGCTCCAGGCGGGCCTTGGGATCGGGCTCGTCCAGGGGCATCGGCAGCATCACGAGGGCGAAGAAGTTGCCGAGCTCCTCGGGCAGGTTGTCCTCGAACGGCTTGAGGTTCACCGGCACCATCCAGGACACCTCGCGCAACTGCTCGCCGTGCTCGGACAGGAACCGCTGCAGGCCGCCGGAGATGGCCGCCAGCAGCACGTCGTTCACGGTCGCTCCGGAGCGCCGGCCCAGCGACTTGATGTCCTCCAGCGGCACCTGCTGTGACCAGGCCACGGCCTTCGTCGTTCCCGGCGAACCGCTCCAGACCGTGTCATCAGAGGTCGACAGCGCAATCTTCGTCACCGACGACAGGTCGTTGATGCTGCGGTGCTGTTCCACGCCCAGCACCTCCAGGGCGTCCATGAGCCGGTCGGGGTGGCGCACCAGGGCCAGCCCCTCCTCCACGCCGTGCACCCCGGCCCGCGCCGCGCCCAGCGCCCGGCCCGGCAGGTGGACGAGCGCCGACAGGGGGTCTCGCACGGCCCGGACGGCGCTGGCAGCGACATCACCGACTCCGTGCTCCACGACGTGGGTTACCTCTTCGGCGGCGTGCACCGCCACCCGCCCGATCTCCTCGGTGGGACTGGCTGCCTCCCCGGCCTGCACGCCACTGCGGGCCACGACCGCCCCGATACTGGCGTCCTGCGCCTCGCACAGTCCGAGCAGCACCTGTGTGAGGCGCACCCCGTCGGCGATGGCGTGGTGGAAGCGCGTCATCCAGGCCGACCCGACGGTCCCGTCCGGCAGCGTGAGCGGGCTGAGCAGGAACCCGATCCACAACGGCCGGTCCTTCGGCAACGGCTGCGAGCGCTGCTCGGCCATGAAGCGCTGGAGGGCGTCGATCTCGGTGCCAGGCTCGAGGGCGACCTCGTGGATGTGCCGGTCCAGATCGAAGTCGGGGTCGTCCTCCCAGGCCCAGCCCAGGCCGGAACGCACAGCCTTGCGCCCAAGTACCGGGAACCGCTCGACGGCATCCTCCAGCACTGCGCGGACGTCGGCCAGCGCGGGGGTCCCGCGCAGAACCATGGCACCGTCCACGACCATCAGGTTGTTGGGCCGGTCCATCGTCAGCCACAGGGCGTCCTGGACACTCATCGACGCTGTCGTCATTGTTGCTCCCGTCTACGGCTCAAATCTACGCCTGCTCCGTCGCCGGAGTCCGGTCAATCCGCGCCCAGGGCTGGGCTTCCTCCAGGGAGGCGGCGAGGTCCAGCAGCACCTGCTCCTGCCCGTATCGCCCGGCCGCATGCACCCCGATCGGCACGCCCTGAGCCGACATCGCCATCGGCAGCGAGATGCCGGGCGTGCCGGCGACGTTCTGCAGGGCTGTGAACGATGCCAGGCGCAGCAACCGGATGAGGTGCTCCCGGGGTTCGACCTCCGGGCCGATGTATCCGAGGGGAACCGGCGCCGAGCCCAGTACCGGCGAGAGGATCACGTCGTACTCACCCATCGCATCGTCGTACACCTGCGGGAATCGGCGCAGCCGCCGCAGGGACCCGGGCAACCCGACCGCCACTGAGGAGAAGAACTTGGCCAAGTGGATGCTGAACGGCTCGAGGAGGCGGGGGTCGTACTCCTTGCCGAACAGCTGGCCACCGAAGCGCTGCAGCGAGAACGCCAGCATGCCCCAGTACCGCAGGAAGTCCTGCGCGATCTGGTCCGGGAAGGGGTTGTCGATCGACTCGACGTCGTGACCCGGTGTCTCGCACAGCGCCGCCGTAGCGGCGACTGCCTGCGTCACGTCGTGGTCCACGGGCAGCCCAGCCACCCCCTGGGTGACGACCGCGATCCGCAGTCGGCCCGGGTCACCCGTGGCGCCGATCGGCGGCAGATGGTCGGCCGGGTGGATGCGGGCCATCGCCCGGTAGAACTCAACGGTGTCGCGCACTGACCGGGTCAGCACCCCCTGCGTGACGATCTTCACCGGCATTTGATCCATCGCCTCGGGGTCGATGAGCCGCCCGCGCGACGGCTTGAGGCCCACCAGTCCGCAACATGCCGCCGGGATGCGGATGGAACCTCCCCCGTCGTTGGCGTGTGCGATCGGGACGACGCCCGCTGCCACAAGCGCGGCGGAACCGCCCGACGACCCCCCGGTGGTGTGGTCCAGGTGCCAGGGGTTGCGGGTCGGGCCGTGATCCAGCGGTTCGGTGGTGGCGGTCAGGCCGAACTCGGGCAGCGCCGACTTGCCCAGGGTCTGGAACCCCAGTTCATCCCACTGTGCGACGAACCGGGTGGGCGCCTCGGCCGGCTGTCGGGGCACCGCGCGGGACCCGAATGTGGTCGGGTAGCCGGCGATGTCCTCGTTATCCTTGACGAAGGCCGGCACACCGGCGAACTCCCCGCCGCGCGTCTCCTGCGCCTCCACCCAGGTGACGACGGCGTTGAGCCGGTCTGCGGCCTGCGCGCGGGCCATGGCGGCGGCGCGGACCTCACCGGCGCTGACGTCGCCGCCGGCCAGAGCGTCACGCAGGCCTACGGTGTCGAAGTCCCCGAGGGCGTCGTCGGTGAAGGTGCTGATGCGCATGGCGTCGATGCTACGCAGGCCTCATCCGTTCAGGACGATGGCCAGACACATTTCGTCGGTGGTGCCCTCACCCCACACCACGTAACGCGGTTCGGTGCCCTCCAGCGCCGGCAACTGACTGCGCAGCGCGGGATCGTGCTTGCAGCGCACCCGCAGCACGTCGCCGGGCTGCACACCGACCGGTTCGGGCAACGGGATCGCGCCCTGCTTGTCGAAGTCCCAATTCGGGATGTCCAGCAGAACCTGCTCGTCGGATCGTCCGGGGTTGAGGGTGACTGAGATCTCCCGGCCGAGCAGGTGCATGTGCCCGGCGACGGCGAAGATCCTGGCCGCCGAGGTCACCGGGCGGTCACAGGTCTGCACCCGCCCCGCGCGCGGGCTGTCCGGATCGCCCCCACACCGCAACTGCAGGCCCGCGATCGTGGCGCCACTGCCGGCCCCGAACCGGCTGACCACATCGTCCACGGCATCGGTGCGGTTGCACAGCCGTCCCGTCTCGCCCGGAGCACACGGCAACTCCACCGGCGCCGGGAGCAACATGGTCTGCAACGGTTTGCGCTTCTGCCCGGTGACGCGCAGCCGCACCTGCGTGTTGTCCACACCCTGCTCGGAACGCAAGTTGTAGTGCATCTGGATGACGATCCGGGAGCCCGCAGGCAAGCGGCTGCCGTAGCCGCGCGGCATCTGCGTGGCGTCACCACCCGGCGCCCAGGCCGTGATCCAGTCGGACTGGTCCAGGCCTGCCAGCACCCCGCCGCGGGCGGGCAACCGGGAGCCTCCGAAGCACTCGTACCCCGGGCCGGGGTCCTCGGCATCGAGCTGTTCGGCGGCCTCGACCTGCTCCGGGTAGGCAGCGAACAGGATCGCGTGGTGCACGATCGCCGGATTGCCCGGCACGAACTCCGCCCCCGTGATGGACACGGCGCCGTCGACATCGGGGTCCGCCACGAAGCACCGGTACTCGTCGGTGGCACCGGTCGGGGCCTCGGGGCGGAAGTCGACCGGCACCGCCACAGTCACGATCCGTTCACCCTCACCGGCAGTGAGGGAGACCGGGGCGACCGCTGCCGCCGAGTGCCCGTCGTGGCCGGCCTCGGAGGTCACGGGTGTCGCGGCCGGCGGCACCGAGGCGCCGCAACCATTCACGAGAAGGGCTGCGGCCATCAGCCACCAGATGCCACGCATGGTCCACCGTAGTCACATCGTGAGCAGTGTCAGCACCAGCAGCAGGATCACCGGCAGACTGGCGAAGACCGCCACGGCGAGCGCCCAACCCGGTTCTGCGCGCCGCACGAGCGCCCACGTGGCGACCCCGAGCCCAGCCAGCCACAACGGGTAACTCAACAGGGTCCCCACCGCGAGGTACGTTCCGGCGTTGGCCCTGTCCTCCCCCAAGGCCGCCACCGCGAAGACGGAGGCGAACAGCCAAGCGGCCAGGGAGAGCACCTGCAGCACCTGCAGGATGAGGATCGCCACGATGAAGGGGCGGTGCCCCGCGCGGTCGGTCATGTTGAGCAGTGTGACGCATCCTGTGCCGATCCCCGGGTATCCATGGTTAGGTTCCATCAGCCGATCCGTCCGGAGGCCAGCATGACCAGCACCGAGTACGAGCCCGCCCGGCCGGCGCCCATCCCCGGTGAACGCACCGACCCACTCCCCAAGGACGTCGACCCGACCTTGGCCAAGGTCGATCGCAAGGGGGATGCCGCAGGCAGTGGGTACCGTGCCTTCCTGCGGTTCAGCCACGCGAATGTCACCCTGCTTGCCGCAGGCACCACCTACTACGTGTTCCTCTCGGTGTTCGCGATCCTGGTCTTCGCGTTCGGGCTCGCAGCCCTGATCGGCGGCGAGGAACTGGCCAACACCGTGACCGAGACCGTGAACCAGGCGTTCCCGGGGCTGGTCGGGGACAACGGGATCTCCGCGCAGCAGTTGCAGGAGGTGGGCCAGACGACGTCCCTGGTGGGTCTGCTCGTCCTGCTCTACTCCGGCAGCGGGGCCATGGTCGCCATGAACAACTCGATGCACCTGATCTACGGCGCCCCGAAGGACCCCCGGAACTTCGTGGTCGCCCGCCTGCGGCTACTCGGCTGGATGCTGCTCCTGGTTCCTCTCATCGGGCTGTCGTTCGTCCCCTCGATCCTGATCTCCGGGTTCGCCAAGCCGGTGCTGGCCCTGCTCGGTCTGCAAGGCGACTTCTGGACGGTCGTGCTCCTCGGGCTGACCGCCCTGCTCTCGCTGGGATTCAGTGCGGTGATCGTCTGGTTACTGCTCGGCCATTTCGGCGGCATCCGGCCGGCTCGCCGGCCCCGGCTCATCGCAACGGTCTTCGGGGCCGTCAGCATCGAGATCCTCAAGTACCTCTTGTCGTTCATCATCGCCTGGTCGATCGGTAAGCCGCAGTACGGCGCGTTCGCGGCGCCCATCGCCATGCTGCTGGTGCTGTACCTGGAGGTGCTGATGCTCTACCTGGCGGCTTGCCTGGTGGCAGGCATCGCGGTCACGACGCAGGACGCGCAGGCTCGCTGGTGAGTGTGGGGCGGCGCCGAGCCGCTCATGGCCCACAACCCCAGCCGGGAGAGAAACCTCCATCCGGGAGCGAAAACGACAGGTTGCATCACTCCCCACTGTCCGCATCACTCCCCGCTTCAACTGGAGCGCGCGCGGCCGAACCCCCAAAGCCATCCGGGAGCGAAAACGACCGGTTGCATCACTCCCCACTGTCCGGATCACCCCCGCTTCAGCTGAGCGCGCGGCCGAACCCCAAAGCCACCGGGGAGAGAAACCTCCATCCGGGAGCGAAAACGACCGGTTGCATCACTCCCCACTGTCCGCATCACTCCCCGCTTCAGCCGGGCGCGCGCGGCCGAACCCCAAAGCCACCGGGAGCGAAACCTCCATCCGGGAGAGAGAAAACGACCGTCCGCATCACTCCCCGCTTCGGCCCGGCCGGGCCGGCCCGCGCCCTAGGAGCGCAACTCCCTCGCGGCCCCATGACGATAACCGGGTGCTGCGCCGGGTCCAGCCACCGCAGCACCGTGCGCATCTGGCCCCGGCTGATCGACACACACCCGCGCGTGGCCCCGCGACCGGACACGTGCAGCCAGATGCCGCCGTCCTTGATCTTGGGGTTCGGGCGGGTCAGGTCCAGCGGCGAGCGCCCGGGGACCCGGTTGAAGTTGATCGCCACCACGTAGTCGAACACCCACTCCCCACCCGGCGGGCCCTGGAAGCCGGCCCGGGACCGGTCGTAGGGCAACTGCGTCCCCGACGGCTTGCGCAACCGGCCACCCGCATCGGTGAGGCCGAACACGCCGATCGGCGACAGATAGCTCCAGTCCCACGGCTTGTGGTGCCAGCCACGCGCCCCGTTGCGCGCCGGGGTACTGCCCACCCGCGTCCAGCAGCCGTCTGCCCACTGCCAGCGGGACACGGTCGCGTGGCTGGAGCGCCGCGAATGACCACGGGCGATGACGACCTGCTGATGTTTGCGCTCGTCGACCCGGTAGGTGGCGCCGAGCGGCAGTTCGCACGGCTGCGGGGGTGGTGCGGCGGCGATCACGGCGAAGCCACCGGAAGGTGTACGGCCACCCAAACCGTGAACGTGTCCGGATCGGTCCAGGTCACCCGATGCCGGCAGTGCGCTGGCAGCAGCATGTGCTGACCAGCGGTGAGGCCCACCTCGGACCCGTCACCGAGTTCGAGCCGGGCGGCGCCGTCGTGCACCAGGATCCACTCGTCGTGGTCCTGGTCGTACCAGTCGGTGGTGTGGCCGCGGGACACGATCCGCTCCACAGTCGTTCCGCCGCCCTGGCACAGGGTGTGTGAAACCTCGCCCGGACCCTCCCAGGTGGGAACGTCCGTGAGCGTGTGCGGTTCGGGGACCATCACGGCCCCACAGTACCCGTGCGGACAGTAGATTCCCCCCATGTCCCAGAAGGCCGACCGCAACACCACGTACCTGGTCGCAGCGGTCGTGCTGGCCATCGCCACCATCCAGATGCTGCTTCCGGACCAGGTGACCATCGGTGCCAGGTGGCTCATCCCGGCCGTGGAAGTGATCGGCGTGCCCGCCGCCTTGTTCTTCCTGCAAGCCTCGGGAGCACAGTCAAGACGCATGCACCGGGCGGTGACCTCATACCTCTCCTTCCTGGTGATGGCCAGCGTCCTGAACGCCAGCCTGCTGTTCATCTCCATGCTGCGCGGCGAGGACAACGACGGCGCCACCCTGTTGTTCGGGGGCTTCGGGGTGCTCACCATCAACGTCCTCAGTTTCGGACTGGTGTACTGGTGGACCGACGGCGGCGGCCCACAGGCTCGGGCCCACGGCGAGGCGAAGGACCTGGACTTCCAGTTCCCGCAGCAGGCCGCCGGTATGACCTGGACACCGCTGCTGCCCGACTACCTGTTCACGGCGTACACGAACATCATCGCCTTCTCCCCGACCGACACCATGCCCCTGAGCCACCGGGCCAAGTTCCTGTTCACGGTGCAGTCCACGGTCTCCCTGGTGACAATCCTCGTGACGGTCAGTCACGCGATCAACCTCATCAACTGAGCGCCGCTGGGGCGGTTCCTGGTAGACACCGTGCATGCTGCACAACTTCCAGACCATCACCACCAACGAGTTCATCGGGACCGCCATCCTGGTCCTCATCGGCTGCGGCATCGGCGCGCTGGGTTCCTTACCGAAGAGCCTGGGCTTCGGTGCCGCAGGTTGGATGCTGACCGCCTTCGGCTGGGGCATGGCGGTCTTCGTCGGCGCCAGCGTCGCGTGGGAATCTGGCGCTCACCTCAACCCCGCGGTCACGCTGGCCCTGGCCATCACCGGCAACGTCGCCTGGTCGACGGTGCCCTGGTACGTCCTCGGACAGTTGACGGGCGCGATCGTCGGCGGGCTCGCCGTGTACGTGGTCTACAAGAAGCAGTTCGACGACCACGACGAGCCGCACACCACCGGCAGCATCTTCTACACCAAGCCCGGCGTGCGGGCCCTCGGCTGGAACATGGTCAGCGAGGCGATCGCGACGTTCGTGCTCGTCTACTGGATCATCCAGCAGGCCCCGTGGCAGCCTGCGGTAGAGGGCCAGGCCCCCAACCTCGGCAACATCGGCCTGGGCTATGCCGGCGTGGCGTTCGCGGTCGTCGCGATCGGAGCGGGTCTGGGCGGCGCCACAGGATATGCGATCAACCCGGCCCGCGACCTCGGCCCGCGGATCGCGTACGCCCTGCTTCCGCTGCACGGCAAGGAGAAGATCGACTGGGGGTACGCCTGGGTGCCGATCGTCGGCCCGCTGCTGGGGGCCGCGTGCGCAGCTGGGCTCTACGTCGTGAACTACTGACGCGCACTCAAACCGGATCGAGGTGCGGGCGTTTCGGCACGACCCCGTCCCCGGAACTGCGACCCCTCACCCGGCGGCCCAGCCAGGGGGCCAGGTGCTTGCCCGCCCACGCCACATCACGGCCGAGGCGAGTGACCGGCGGCAGTGGCCGCACCGGGGGTAGCGGCTGCCACCACGGGACCGGGCTCGGCAGACCGAGGGCGTCCAGCACGGCCATGGCCACCCGCTGGTGTCCCACCGGATTGAGATGCAGCCGGTCCTGCGACCAGAACCGCGGATCGTCGAATGCCCCCTGGTCCCAGAAATCCACGACGCGGCACCCGTGGCGTCCGGCGATCTCGAACGTCACCTCGCGGTAGTCGGCCAGGCGCCGTTCCACCGCCCCCATCACCCGCGATCGGTTGGACGGCCGGCCGTAGGTGACGATGACCACGTCAGCGCCGGTGCCCGCCAGTGCCCGCACGCCCGATTCCAGGTCCCCTGCCATGGCGGCCAGGTCCCAGTGCCGCCGCAAGGCGTCGTTCACACCGCCGGCGACGGTGACCAGGTCGGGTTCCAGCCCCACGGCAGCCGGGACCTGTTCCTCGACGATGCCGGCCAGCCTGCGGCCACGGATGGCGAGGTTCGCGTAGCGCAGCTCTTGGTCCTCCCTGGCCAGCGACTCGGCCACGCGGTCCGCCCAGCCCCGCTCCCGGCCGCCCGGACGCGGATCCCCCACGCCCTCGGTGAACGAGTCGCCCAAGGCGACATAGCGTTTCCACCCCATTTGCCCGAAACCTCCGGGACCCAAGGTAACGCCGGTGTCAACCCAAGACGTCGAGCCGGCGGTCCTCCCAGCGCAGGAAACCGGCGATCCGCTCCGCCACCTTGTGCCCCAGCCCGCCGGGTGGGAAGGGCGCGACCTTCCGGTTGACGAAGAACACGTCAGTGAGTTCGGTGTCGCGTTCCAGCACGAGGTCCCGGATCGTCTGACCGTTCAGATGCGTCGTCGACACCCCGTGCCCGACGCAGCCGATGGAGTAGACGATGTCGCGGCTGCCGGCGAATCCGATGGCCGGGAACATGTCCAGGGTGGCGGAGACCGGGCCGCCCCACATGTGGGAGAACTGCACTCCGCGCAGTCCGGGGAAGATCGACTGGACGTCTTCCCGCAGGCGGCGCCACGTGGCCGGACTGTCGTCGAACCCCATCGACCGGCCGTCGCCCAGTGCCACGTCCCGGCCGCCCATGAGAAGCCGGTTGTCCGCGGTCAACCGGTAGTAGTGCACCAGGTCGCGGAAATCCTCCACGCCCTCCCGGCCGGCCCACCCGATGGATTCTCGTTGGGCGTCGGTCAGCGGTTCGGTCAGGACGATGTAGGTCCAGACCGGCACCTGCTTGCGGGTCAACTGGGCGAACTCGTGCGACCAGGCGTTGGTCGCCAGCACCACCTTGCGTGCGGTGACGGTCCCCCGGGGCGTGACGACGCGGGTCCGGCCGTAGCCGGGGACGACCTCGGTCACCGGTGTGTTCTCGTAGACCGGCACCTGCACGCGGTCCAGGACGCCGCGCCAGGCGCGGGACAACTTGGCGGGATTGAGGATGCCGGTGTTCGGCTCCCACCATGCCGGGCCCACATACAGCGGGCTGTCCACCCGCGCAGTCAGTTCGTCGTGGTCGATGAGGTTGATCCCGGTGATGCCCAGGCGGTGGACCAGGGCGATCTCCTTGAGCAGCCGCTGCGAGTACTTCTCGGATGTGGCGACCCAGAGGAAACCGCTGTGCTCGTAGTCGCAGTCCAGCCCGAGGTCCTCGACCAGATCCTTGAGCAGGGTCACGGCGCGGTCGGCGTAGAGGTGGGCCTCCTTGGCCTTCGCCTTCCCGAAGCGGGTGGCGGTGAAGCTGTGCATCATGCCGATCTTGGTCATCGAGAAACCGGCGTTCCGCCCGCTGGCGCCGTACCCGACCACATCGGATTCCAGCACCGCGATCCGCAGTCCCGGATCGGCCTGATGGAGGTGGAATGCGGTGCTCATGCCCGTGAACCCGGCCCCGACGATGGCCACATCGACTTCGAGGTCGCCTGCCAGGGAAGGCCCGGGTGTGTAGCTGTCCGCCCCCAGCCAGAAGCTCTTGCTCGCGAAGTCGTCCACGGTCAGGAGGCTACTCCTGGCACGCCTCCGGATCCCAACCCAAGGCGGGAGTGACCCAACCGTGCAGAACCACTCCCCGGTACAGCAACCGCGGCCCGGCGAACCGCAACCACAGCCACCGCCGGGGTCCCAGCTCAGGCGGGAGAGACCCCTCAACCCGGGAGTGATCCAACCGTGCAGAATCACTCCCCGATGTACGCAACTCTCCCCGGTACAGCAACCGCGGCCCGGCGAACCGCAACCACAGCCACCGCCGGGGTCCCAGCTCAAGGCGGGTGAGACCCCTCAACCCGGGAGCGAAACGCACCGTGCGGCCTCTCCCCGATGTACGCACCCCTCCCCGGTACAGCAACCGCGGCCCGGCGGCCTACCTCCGAAGCTCACCGCCACCGGCCGCTCGCGGCCCCGATCTTCACATACGCCACCACGCCGCGCCGGTTCTTGGGGCTCCACGCGGAGTAGTCCACGACCAGGCGCGACTTCCGCGGCAGCACGGCGTCGATCCCGGCCCGGACCTCCATGGGCAGGCCGTCGCTGCCCACGTACTGCAGGGCGGCCGCTGCCGTGGCCGTACCCCGGCGGCCGTCCGGGGTGAACAGCACCACCTTCTTCTGGCGTTCGTTGAGCTGCCCAAGAAGGAAGGGGCCGCCGGCGGACTCGGTACTGGCCAGCACCTCCACCTGCAGCGTGGGCCGGTCGTCGACGAACGCCAGGGCACCGAGATCGGCGGCGCGGTCGGTGCCGTAGACGATCAGGCCCTTCTGCGGAATCAGTCCGACTGCTCCGGCACCGCGCGCGGGAACCGTGGCGCCGGCCGTACCCACACTGAATTGACCGGTGACGGCGAGCACGTTGGTCCGCACCGGCACCTTGCTGCGCCTGGCGTCGATGGCGACGATGAAGCTCTGCTTCTTGGGGACCACGTAGGTGGGGAACTCCCACTTCTGGCCGGGCTGCCAGGGGTTGGTCGGCTTCTTCACCGTCACCCCGGGGATCTTGTTGCCGTCCAGGTCGGTGACCTTCGTACGGATCGGCACCTTGGACCTCACGGGGGTGAGTTGCACAGTGGTCTCGTTCGATCCGGGGCAGAACGGGCACTCCTGCTTCCCGGCGATGACGTCGGTGGGTACCAGCCCGATCACGCCGCTGGCGATCTCCGGGTCACCGTTGGGGTTGGTCATCACCAGGTAGCGGTAGGTGTTCTTCCGCGTGTCCACCCGGATGGCCCGCTGCGCGTCGGGGTAGTTGTTGTCGTACACGGCGATGTCGTACTTGCCGTCGCCCTTGTCGTACAGCGCGTAGGGCGTCAGCGCGTGTCCACCGCCACCCCACAGGATGAAAAGGGTGTACGGCGTGGCCCCGGGCACCAAGGCCTTCCTCAGCAGTTCCACCGCCTCCCGTGGCGACGTGCGGTAGTCCATGACGTCCATCGCGAACTGGGAGGCCATGTTGCGGGCGATCTTCCGGGAAACCGGGGTTTGCAGCCCGAGGTCGAAGGTGTCCTGCGCACCGGGCTGGAACTGCGCGGGCGAAAGCACCCGGTTGAACAGTTCTGCGGCGGTGCTCGCGAAACCGAAGCAGTGTCCCCCAGCCATCGACTGATTCGCGCTGACCATCCACTGCTTGGCCGCCAGGGTCAGGGTGCAGGGGCCGGCATCCTGCTTCTCCAGGCACACCCGCTTGCCCATCAGCGAGCGCATGGCGTCGGCGTCCATGTTCTTCGGGCCGTTCACGGAGGTGCCGAACATCGCGTTGTTGAAGGAGTCGGGTACGCCGGTGTTGAAGAAACTGAAACCGTCAGGATGAGGTCGGAAGCCCGAATCGGCCACCACCGTCCCGGTGGGCGACCAGTCCGGGCCCTCCCGGTAGGTCTGCACGTAGTTGTCCCACACGACCGGATCGGCACCCGGAGGGCGGTTGTCGCCGATGTCCGCCATCACCGCCTGCGGGGCGAGCAGCGACATTGCGCACACCAGCGAGGCGGGAAGCAGGACTGTCTTCAGTGCCATAAGCGCTAGTTCTACTTGATGGGTGGCGCCGGAGTCAGCCGCAGGGGCTGAATCCGACCGATTGCTGCGCGGGCGAACGACAGGTGGTGTTGGATCGCGGTGTGAGGGTGGAGATCTGGTCGGACGTCGTCTGCCCGTGGTGCTACATCGGCACCACCAATCTGGCGCAGGCGATCGAGCGATTCGACGGCGATGTCGAAGTGCAATTCCGTGCCTACCAGCTGGATCCAGGCGCCCCGGAGAAACCGGTGTCGGCCGTCGATCACCTCGCCGCGCGGTACGGCGGCGGGCGTGATCAGGCCCTCATGATGATGCGACAGGTCACCGCAGTGGCGGCCACCGTTGGCTTGCAGTTCCACCTCGAGGACTCGCTGACCGGTCAGACCCTCGACGCCCACCGTGTCCTGCACCTCGCCGCGCAGTGGAACCTCCAGCCGCAGGTGGCGGGCCGCCTCTTCGCGGCGCACTTCACCGAGAACCGGTCGGTGTTCGAGACGGACTCTCTGGCACAACTCGCCGCCGAGGCCGGACTCGATGCCCACGAGGTGCGGGAGGTGCTGTCCGCCGGTACCTACACCGAGGAGGTGCTGGCCGACATCCGTCAGGCCCGCGCATACGGGATCAGCGGGGTGCCGTTCTTTGTCTTCGATGGCACTTACGGCGTGGCCGGAGCGCAGCCACCGGAGGCTCTCGGCAGGGCGTTGGCCACCGCTGCGCAGGCGCCTCGCACATCTCCCTGACTGCCGTCCCCGGCCTCGTGCCTTCGACCACGGGTTTGCCACCATGCGCAGGCCACCGGTTGATCGACCTCAAGCAGTTGGTTGACGCTCAGCGACTCCTGAACGTCAACCAACTGCACGCACCACACGACGCACGAGGGTGCGCCCCGGACAGCTCGCCACTCACACCTGCGACGGAATCAGGCCCACACCCCGAAATGTCCGCACGAAATGCCCGCCCGAATACACCCGCTGCGACGCAAAGCGTGCGTTACAGTGACCGAGCACATCTCGAACACAACCCGTACACAGACCCACCGGAAGTGGTAGCCGTGGCCGAAACACCCGAGGCGTCGCTCAGCGGCGATCCCGCCATCCGCATCCGGGCGCTGCGCAAGGAGTTCGGCGGGGCCGTGGTGGCCGTCGACGGGGTCGACCTCGATGTGCTCGACGGGGAGTTCCTCACACTGCTCGGCCCGTCCGGCTCGGGTAAGACCACCGTCCTGCGCATGATCGCCGGATTCGAGTTACCGACCACCGGCACGATCGAACTCGGCGGCAGGGACGTCTCCAAGGTCCCCCCGTTCGACCGGGACGTGAACACCGTGTTCCAGGACTACGCCCTGTTCCCGCATCTGAGTGTGGTGCAGAACGTCGAGTACGGACTGAAGGTCAAGAAGGTGCCGAAGCAGCAGCGCCGGGAGCGCGCACTGCAGGCCCTGGCCAGGGTCCGGCTGTCCGACTTCGCCGACCGGCGGCCCAGACAACTGTCCGGCGGGCAGCGTCAGCGGGTGGCCCTGGCGCGGGCACTCGTGAACAACCCCCGGGTCCTGCTGTTGGACGAACCACTGGGGGCGCTCGACCTCAAGTTGCGCCAGCAGATGCAGATCGAACTCAAGGACATCCAGCGCGAGGTGCGGATCACGTTCATCTTCGTGACCCATGACCAGGAGGAGGCGCTGACCATGTCGGACCGGGTGGCAGTGTTCAACAACGGTCGCATCGAGCAGGTCGGCACGCCTGCGCAGATCTACGAACAGCCGGCCACCGAGTTCGTAGCGGGATTCGTCGGAACCACGAACCTTCTCTCGGGGGCAGCCGCCCGGGATGTGCTCGGCAGGTCCGGCACCTACAGTCTGCGGCCGGAGAAGCTGCACCTGCGGCCGGGCGGCACACCCGCCGGACCGGGCGAGACCGCCGCCACCGGCACGGTCGACTCCATCGTGTACCTCGGTTCGGGCACCCAGTACGTCGTGCGCATGGACTCCGGGCACCTGCTCACCGCGCACCTGCCGAACCGCCAGAACGCCGACGAGGTCGCCGCGGTGGACACGGCGGTGACCCTCGTCTGGGACACAGCGGCGGCCTACCCGGTGGCCGAATCCGCACACTCACCATCCGGCGCCGCCCACTCCGGCGGCGCATCGCACACCCTCTAGGAGGACAACCTCATGAAGAAATGGATGAAGATCGGCGCCGGGGTCACCGTCGCCGGCCTCGCCCTGGCCGGCTGTGGTGGCTCGGACAGCGACGGATCGTCGAGCGCCTCCCCGGCCGCTCCCTCGGCATCGGCCTTCGCGGGCCCGGTCGGTGAGGGCGAAGGCCAGTTGAGCGTGCTCGCCTGGCCCGGTTACGCCGAGGACGGTTCCACCGACCCCGACGTCGACTGGGTCACCCCCTTCGAGGAGCAGACCGGCTGCCAGGTGGACGTGAAGACCTTCGGGACGTCCAACGAGGCCTTCGACCTGTTCAACAAGGGCGGCTACGACGTCGTCTCGGCGTCCGGGGACGCCTCCCTGCGCATGGTGTACGGCGACCTGGTCCAGCCGGTCAACACCTCGCTCGTGCCCAACTACGCCGACATCTTCCCTGGGCTGAAGGACAAGGCCTGGAACACCGTGGACGGCGTCAACTACGGGATCCCGCATGGTCGTGGGGCCAACCTCCTGCTCTTCAACCAGGAGGCCCAGCAGACCGAACCCACGTCCTGGAAGGACATGTGGGAGGCTGACTCGCCGCTGGCCGGCAAGGTCGCTCCCTACGACGACGCGATCTACATCGCCGACGCCGCCGTCTACCTGATGGCCACCAAACCCGATCTCGGGATCCAGAACCCCTACTCGTTGGACCAGACCCAGTTCGATGCAGCCATCGCACTGCTCGAGCAGCAGAAGCCCCTGGTCGCCGAGTACTGGGCCGACTACGCCAAGCAGGCCAACGGCTTGGCCACCGGCTCCATCGTGCAGGGCCAGGGCTGGCAGCTGACCGCCAACGTGGCCAACGCCGACGGCGAGAAGGTCGGCGCGGTCAAGCCCGACGAGGGGACCACCGGCTGGTCGGACACCTGGATGGTGGCCAAGGACACGCAGAACATCAACTGCTCCTACCAGTGGCTGGACTACATCGTCTCGCCGGAGGTCAACGCCGAGATCGCCGAGTACTTCGGTGAGGCCCCGGCCAACGAGAAGTCCTGCGCTCTGACCTCCAACGAGGACCACTGCACGCAGTTCCACGCCGACACCGAGGACTTCTGGACCAACGTGTGGTACTGGACGACACCCACCGAGAAGTGCCTCGACGGGCGCACTGACGTCACCTGTGTTCCTTACAAGGACTGGGTGGCGGCCTGGACGAGCCTGCGCTCGAGCTGACCTGCGTGACTGCGTGCCGGCGGGCCCGATTCCCCGCCGGCACGCGGTCCCAGACCCTTAGACAGGAGATGTGGTGACCACCGCCGCCGCCCCCAGCCCGGTCCGCCGGTGGCAGGCCTACGTGCACCGCCACGTGGGCGTGCGCCTCGCCGGCCTCCTGGCCGCGCCGATGGCCTGGCTGGTCTTGCTGTACATCGTGCCGCTGGCGATGTTGTTCCTTACCGCCTTCTGGACCACGGATTCCTTCACCGGGGAATTGGTGCGGTCTTTCACCACCGAGAACTTCCAGCGCCTGTTCACCGACCCCGCCTACGTCACCGTCGCACTGCGCACGCTCGGGGTGGCGGCGGCAGTGACGCTGGTGTGCCTGGTGCTGGCGGTCCCCATCGCCTTCTTCATGGCACGCGTGGCTTCTGCACGCTGGCAGCCCCTGCTCGTGGCGCTGATGCTCACACCCTTATGGGCCTCCTACCTCGTGAAGGTGTACGCCTGGCGCGTGATCTTCAGTCCGGAGGGCGGTGTGCTGCAATCAACGTTCGGTTTCTCCCCCGGCTACGGATGGCTGGCCGTCGTCGTCGTACTGACGTACCTGTGGCTGCCGTACATGATCCTGCCGGTGTACGTGGGCATGCAGAACGTGCCGCAGTCCCTGCTCGACGCTTCTGCCGACCTCGGCGCCGGCTCAGCCACCACCTTCCGCCGGGTGCTGCTCCCCCTGGTGTTCCCCGCGGTGGTGGCAGGGTCGATCTTCACGTTCTCCCTGAGCCTGGGTGACTACATCACCGTGCAACTGGTTGGCGGGAAGGCTCAGATGCTGGGCAACGTGGTGTATCAGAGTTTTTCGACGGATCTACCGTTCGCGGCCGCGGTGGCCAGCATGTCCGTGGTGATCATGATCGGCTACTTGACCGCGGTACGCCGCACCGGTGCGCTGGAGAACTTGTGAGGCGACCATGACCATGACCAGACGCACGCGGTGGCTGCTGGGTGGGTTCTTCCTGCTTGTCAGCGCGATCATCTACGTCCCGTTGCTGATCATCCTGATCAACTCCTTCAACACCAGCCTGACGTTCACCTGGCCGCCCCCCGGATTCACGCTGGAGTGGTGGAGCCGGGCCATCGACAACCAGGGCGTGCGGGAGGCCCTGGTCACATCGATCGTCGTGGCGATCTGCGCGACGGCGATCGCGCTGGTGCTCGGCACACTCGTGTCGTTCGCACTGTCGGGAACCACCTTCTTCGGCCACAACACGATCTCCCTGCTGGTCGTGCTGCCGATCGCCCTGCCAGGCATCGTCACCGGTCTGGCCCTGAACACCATGTTCACCTCCTTCCTGGGCGGCCTGACCTTCCTGACCCTGGTGGTCGCGCACGCCACGTTCTGCATCGTGGTCGTGTTCAACAACGCCTCCGCGCGTCTGCGCCGGCTCGGTGGAGACATCGTGGAGGCGTCGATGGACCTCGGCGCCACCCGCGCCTTCACGTTCCGGCACGTCGTCTTCCCGAACATGCGCGCGGCGATCGTGGCCGGAGCACTGCTGGCCTTCGGGCTGTCCTTCGACGAGATCATCGTGACCACGTTCACCGCCGGTCCGGGTATCCAGACACTCCCTCTGTGGATCTTCAACAACCTCTTCCGCCCGCAGCAGGCGCCGATCGTCAATGTGGTCGCCGCCGCGCTGGTGGTGATCTCGATCCTGCCCATCTACCTGGCTCAGCGACTGTCCGAGGATGCTGCCCGCAGCGCTGTGTGATCAGGCGGGCAGGACCCGGTACCGGACATGGAGCAGGCCGTCGGCCAGTTCGCTGAGCCCCGCTTCGCTCGAGGCGGACCCGCCGGGGGTCAGGTAGGAGCGGTACTCCTGCGGAGTCTCAGCCGCGACGAGCACCCCGACGTCGCGCAGACCCGGGAACGCCCTGAGCCTGTGCAGTGACCCCCGCAGCAGCGCCGCCGGAGTCCACGATGAACCACCAGGGTTGTTCGTCCCGGCCGACGGGCGGGCGATCCTCGGCCGGGGGGTCGGTAGAGGGTTCCGCAATCTGCAGGCCGGTCACCATCGTCTTGGAGGCCGCCAAGTGGGCATCGCGCAGTCACGGCGCGAACCGGCGCCTGCCGCACTCCAGCTCAAGCCGGGAGCGAAACGGACACCCGGGAGCGAAACACACCGGTTGAACCGCTCCCCAACGTCCGCATCGCTCCGCATCGCTCCCCGATCGAGCACAACCCCCGCCGGCAGGGACCGGGAGCACTCCAGCCCAACCCGGGAGCGAAACGGACACCCGGGAGCGAAACACACCGGTTGAACCGCTCCCCAACGTCCGCATCGCTCCCCGATAGAGCGCAACCCCCCGCCGGCCGGCACGAGCCGACTGGCCCGGAGCGTTCACCTTTCGGTAACCTCACGTCCACACCTGGGAGGCACGGATGATCTACCTCGCGGGCGCCATCGTCATCTTGACCTTGGTCGCCATGGCCTCTGGCCGTGTACCCCCGGTACTGGCCCTCGCCAGCGGGTTGGCAGTCGCTGGCGTGACGGGAGTGGCCCCACCGGCGACGCTCTTCGCGGGGCTGAGCAACGGCGGTGTCATCACCGTGGCCGCCATGCTGGTCATCGCGAAGGGTGTGATCCACACGGGAGTCGTGTCGCGGGCGGCGTGGCGCCTCCTGCGTACTGCGCAAACGGCCGGGCAGACCCTGCGCCGACTCGTGGTCCCCGTGGGCATCACGAGCGCCACGATCAACACCACGCCGATCGTGGCGATGCTCATCCCGGCGGTCAAGGAACTGCAGCAGACCCGTGGGATCCCGGCCCGACAAGTGCTGCTACCCATCGCCCACATCACCACCCTGGCCGGGTCCACCACGTTGATCGGCACAAGTTCGAACCTGCTCATCGCAGGCATCGCCGGTGACTACGGGGTGGATGTCGGGATGTTCTCCTTCGCCGCAGTCGCGGTGCCTGTGGCGCTGGTCGGCTGGGTGTGGTTGCTGATCGCCTCCCCCCGTGCCTTCAGCGGGCGGCAGGAAGCGGTGGAGACCGAGCGCGAGTGGCGGGTGGAACTGCCAGTGGCACAACGGGCGATCGGCGTCGGCCGGCGCGCTGCTGAATTGGGGGTGGCCAGTACCCAGCAGTACGCCCTGGTGAGCATCGTGCGCGATGGCGAGGCACTCGCCCCGGAGCGAACGCTGGCCGCCGGGGACGTCCTGGTCTTCGAAGCCACGGAGCAGGGGGTGGCCGATCTGTGGGGAAGCCCCCGCTTCGGACTGTCCGCCCAGCATCTGTACGCGGCCTCTCTGGCTCCGGGCGAACCCGGGACGCTCGGCGACCTGGAGGAGCACGGGGATGTGCACGTCATCGCCGCTCGCACGCGCGAACCGCTGCGGGAGACCACGGCGAGTGCCGGGGCGACCATCTACCTGACCTGCGCGAGCACCCAGGCACTGCAGGAGCACTCCGACATCGGCCTCTGGCAGGACGCCGCGGGCAAGGTGCCGCAACCCACTCGCACGTGGATCGCGCTTGGCATCCTGCTAGCCGTCATCGTGGCGGCCACCTTCGGCCTGGCCCGGGTGGAGGTCGCGGCCTTCGCCGGTGCCGTGCTCATGGTGGTGACCCGTGTGCTGACCCCCCGGTCGGCCGTGCGGGCTCTCGACTGGAACGTGCTGTTCATACTGGCCGGATCCGTGGGCCTCGGCGCCATCGTCGTGGAGAGCGGCTTGGCCGACCTGATCTCGGATGCCATCACATCGGTGTCGGCGGGCAGCATCACGGCCCTGGTGGTCACCCTCGCAGTCGCGACGACCCTGCTGACGAACATCACCACCAATGCTGCCGCGGCCTCCATCCTCACACCCGTCGGGCTGTCGTTGGCCACGGCTTTCGGCGTGGACCCGCTCATGGTGCTGGCACTGATCGGGACCTGCATCTCGTTCACCTTCATCAACCCGTTCAGCCACCAGTCGAACCTCATGGTCATGCAGCCCGGCGCCTACCGCATGGGTTCGTTCGTGAAGTTCGGCATCCCCCTGGTAGCCGTGTCGCTGGTCAGCGTGATCGCCGTGACGTACGGCCTGCTGCTGTGAACACCCTCGCGGGTCTCACCGGAAGCCACTTGGTCGCCGACTGGACACAGCATCCCGCAGGCGGTCAGGGTCCCCACTGCGAGAAGGGTTCCCGCGCGAGGTTCACGTTGTAGTACCGGGGATCGTCGGAGACCTCTTCTCCTGCCCACTGCGGCAGGTCGAACTGCTCGTCGGCATCCGCCAGTTCGACCTCGGCCATCACCAGGCCCTCGTTGGCCCCGGCGAACACGTCGAGTTCCCAGGTGTGCCCGCCGACATCGATGAGGTGCCGGGTCTTCTCCACCACCGGCCCCTCGGCCAGTTCGGTCAGCATCGCCTCGGCATCCGGCACGGGGATCTCATACTCGAACTCGCTGCGCGCGATCCCCTGGCTGCGGCCCTTGATCGTGAGGTAGGCCCGGTCCCCCCGGATCCGGGCGCGTACGGTCACCTCACCGCGTGCCAGGTAGCCCTGGACGATCCGCGTGGCCGACACCACCTGGGCGCGCCAGGCATCCCCGACGACCAGGTACTTGCGCTCGATCTCGACACCCATGGCTGCTACTTCAAGTCGTCGTCGTGACCGTGGAACTCCTCCATCGAGTGGTACACGCCCGCCTTGTCGAGGACGAAGTCGCGGATGCCGACCGGCAGGATGCCGCTGAGGACCTTGTTCAGTCTGGCGGTCCACGGGATGAGCAGGAACGGACCGCCGCGCAGCATCTCCTTCCAGGTCGCATCGACGACCTCCTCCTGTTCCAGCATCGGGGTCATCAGCATCTTCTTGGCACCGTCGAACATGCCGGTGTTGATGTACGTGGGGCACACGGTGGTCACCTTGACATGGTCGTGCCCGGCCTGCTCGAGCTCGAGTCGTACGGAGTCCGACCAGCCGATGGCCGCCCACTTGGAGGCGGCGTAGACCGCCATGCGGGGGTTCGACACCAGGCCCGCAGAGGACGCGATGTTGACGATGCGGCATTCGCCGGACTTCGCGATCATTCCGGGCAGGAATTCACGGGCCACCAGCATCGGCGCCACGGAGTTGATGGCCATGGTGAGCTGGATCTGGGACGCATCCTCGGTCTCCCAGAAGTACGAGTTGCCGCGCACGATGCCGGCGTTGTTGAACAGCACGTCGACAGGGCCGACCTCGTCGAGCACCAGTGCCGCGCTTCGCCGCGATCTCATCCTGGGAGGACACATCCACGACGTAACCGTGAACCGTGCCGCCGGCGGCCTGCAGCTCCTCGACGGTTTCGACCAGCGCCTGCTCGTTGACGTCCCACAGGACCACCGTTGCGGCCCGCTCCTGCACCGCCTTCGTCGCGAAGAGCTTGCCCAGCCCCATGGCCGCTCCCGTCACCAGGACCGTCTTGCCCTCGACACTCTTCATTGCACCCTCCGCCTCTGTTCGACCCACGTTTCGACCCACGTTTCGACCCTACCTGCGATCCCTGCCGGTTGGTCGGCCGTCAGACGGCCGCGAACGGCGCGAGCACCTCGTGCCAGCGCCGGTACGCCAGGAAGTGGCCGTCGCCGGGCACCTCCCGCAACTGCGCGGACGGCGTGGACCGTGCGAGGTCACGGGCCCACAGCGGGGACACGAGGGTGTCGCGGCCGCCCTGCCAGTACGTGGTGGGAGCCTGCACGTCGCGCAGGGCGAAACCCCAGGACCGGCCCAGCGCGCGGTACTCCTCGACCATGCCCGACGCGACGCTCATAGCCGCGGCCATCCATTCTGCGAAAGCACCGGCGGGCAGATGGCCCAGCACATCACGATCGGCCGGACACAGAGTTCTCGCGGTCATGGAGACCACGAGTCCCGGGGTGACCCGGGCCATGGTCCGGATGGCGCCGAATGCCACCGCGGCCGCAGCGGGCGACGCACTCGACAGGCGCAGGAAACGCCGGTCGGTTGGGTTGAGTTGAGCCGGTGCTGGTTGGGGCAGGCAGCCCGCGACGACCACGACCGCGAAGGTGCGCCGTGGGAGCAGCGCACCGAGCGCCAAGGCGTACTGCCCACCCATGGACCACCCGTAGGCCCCGAACCGCTCGAGGTGCAGGTGGTCGGCAAGCGCCTCGGCATCCACGGCCCAGTCGGCGGTGCGGCGTCCAGGCTCAGGGGTCGAGGAACCGACGCCAGGACGATCCGGGGAGACCAGTCGGACGCCCAGCGACAGCGCCGCAGCGTGCGCCGGTGAGACGTCCTGGCCGCACAGCAGCCCGCCGTGGTTGCAGATGACGGGCATGCCACGCGGATCGCCGTACTCCCGATAGGCCAGGACCCGACCCCCGGGCAGCGTCACCTGGGGCATGGCTCAGGCTGGCAGGCGCGCCTGCATCCACTCCAGGACGTCCGCGAACACCTCTTCCTGCTCAGGCTCGTTGTGGGGCTCGTGGTACATGCCTTCGTACTCGATGAGCGTGACGTCACCCTCGATGTTCTCCACAAAGGTCTTGCTCGCCGCCGGGACGGTGAGGCGGTCGGCGGTGCCGTGGATGATCAGCAGCGGCAGCGGGAAGCTCCGCTGATCCATGATCACGTCCATAGCGGCGAAGGTCTGCTTGGCCAGGCCCGTAGAACCCTTGTCGTGCACCAGCGGGTCGTTCTTGTAGGCCTCCACGACCGCCGGGTCGCGGCTGACGCCGTCAGCATCCAGGCCGGTGGGGATGATGATCCCGGGGGCGATGCCACCGAGCACGTTGGCCAGGGTGAACTTCAGGCGCTGTTCGCGCAACTCGCTGTCCAGCGCGGGCGCGGAGGCGATCTGCCCGGTGATGTCGGGGTGGTTCTGCATCGTGTACGTCATCGTGATCAGACCGCCGAGGCTGTGCCCGTACAGGAAGACCGGCACTCCCGGGAACTGGGTGGTGGCCTGGTCGAGCAGCTCGCCGACGTCAGCGATTGCTGCCGGGACTCGCAGGTCGCCGCGCTTGCCACTCGTCTTGCCGTGACCCCGCAGGTCGAGGGCGAACACCGCGAAGCCCTGCTCGGTGAACCGCTGCGCGAGGTGACCGTAGCGCCCCGAGTGCTCCCCGAGTCCGTGGACCAGGCAGACCACACCGCGCGGCTGGTTGTCGGGCAGCCACTGCTGGCGGTAGATCTCGGCCCCGTCGGCGGCCTTGTGCGTCTCTTCGCTGTGCTTCATTCCCGCATTGTCCCCCACGGCTGCCCCGACCGACGACAGGGCCACCGCGGGCGAGTCGCCTGCGGTGGCCCTGTGCGGGGAAGTCGGTTGGGACCGTCAGCGGTCGTGGATTACTTCGGCCCAGAACACACGGGGCGTGCAGTCCAGGAACAACAGCGATCGAAGGATCTTCACTGTGCACCTCCTTGGTCTGTCATGTGAACGTTCTTGTTTGTTCACCGTTCGTTAACCTAATGTACCCCATTACGCCACTTGGCCCAAGGATGGGCCCATGAGGCGTGCCTCACATGTCGCGAATCGCGGTCGTAGTGCCCCTACCCGTCGGCTTGCTGCGTATGCGGCCACAGCGCCAGATAGGTGCCCGGTGCGGCGAACCGGACCGCGCACCTGCGGCTCAATCACCTCTACGATCGGTACCCGTGGATCTCAAGCAGTTCGTCGCCGACTCCACACCCGTGTTCGACGACCCGGCGGCGGTGCGGAGGGAGGCCTTCCAGGCCAGCGCGGCGCTGCTGTCCGCGGGCGACGACGCGGCGGCCAACCTCGACCGCTTCGCCGCCTACCTGGGCTGGACGCGCGCGGAGGTCGCCGCCCTCGCCGAACAGGGCCGGGGATTCCGGACCACCGCTCCCCCGACACTGCGAGCCCTCGCCGCCGCGGGCCATGCCGAACAGGTCGAGGCCTACGCGCTGTTCCTCGTGCAGGTGACCCGGTTGGCCTGCCTGCAGTTCTCGCCGTCGGATGCGGCCGCCGGACGCGCCGCCAGCGCGATCGCGGCCACGCTGACCCGCACGGCCCCGATCAGCAACACGCGTCTCGAACCCGCTGCCCCGCAGGAAGCACCAGCCCCCGCGCACCCGGCCGAAACCGCCAGCGCGCAAACCGTCGGCGAGGCCCTCGACGACCTCGAAGCACTGGTCGGCCTCGAGGACGCCAAACGGGAGATCAACCAACAGGTGCAACTCATCCGCATCGCGCAGATGCGGGAGGAGGCGGGCCTGCGCAATCCCACCGTCAGCCGTCATCTGGTGTTCGTCGGCAATCCGGGAACCGGCAAGACCACTGTGGCGCGCATCGTGGGGCGCATCTACAGCGCTCTAGGCGTGGTGCGCGACGGCCACCTCCTCGAGGTCGACGCTGCGGGACTCGTCGCCGGCTACGTCGGCCAGACCGCGATCAAGACGCAGGAGCAGATCACCAAGGCGCTCGGCGGCGTGCTGTTCATCGACGAGGCCTACGGACTGGTCCGCAACGACTTCGGCATCGAGGCGATCGACACCCTGGTCAAGGGCATGGAGGACAACCGTCACGACCTCGTGGTGATCGTCGCCGGGTACCCGGCGAACATGGCGGAGTTCATCGCCGCGAATCCCGGCCTGGAGTCGCGGTTCCCCACGACGATCACCTTCGCCGACTACACCCCTGACGAACTGCTGCAGATCCTGCAGCGGATGTGCCAGAGCGCCGACTACGTGCTCGCCGACGATGCGCAGGAACCGGTGCGCCGACTGTTCGCACAACTGGCCGCGGCTCCCGAGTTCGGCAACGCGCGGACGGTGCGCAACATCTTCGAGGCCGCCGTGCGCGACCATGCGTGGCGGCTGCGCGATGTGGCCGAGGTGAGCTTGGACCAAATGCGGACCCTCACCGCCGAGGACGTCGGCGCCACGGGGCGGTGATCACTCCGGTCGTCACTGCTGCCCGGCATCATGGAGCCATGAACGCGACGACCGCCCGCCGGATCGTGATCATGTTCCTCGGCCTGGTCATCATCTCGACTGGGCTGACCCTGGTGTTCCTGAGCATGCGCGCCGTCATGGACATCGGCGGGTACTGCGCAAGCGGCGGCCCCTACGTCATCGCCAACGAATGCCCGGAGGGCACAGCCGCGCTGCTTCCGCTCGGCATCATCGGCGGCCTCGTCGGTGTGTGGATGTATGCGGTCACGTCGTCGAAACTGCCCGGCCCGCGTCTCACGTTGCTCACGTGGTCGGCGCTGTTCCTGAGCCTCGGTTGGAACTTCTGGGAGTACGGGCTCAACCCGCCCGACGGGTCCGACGGTCTGGTCTGGGGCTGGATCATCTGCGGGATCGTGTTCGTCATCATGGGCGGCTTCCCACTGCTGGGGCTGGTCAACCGCGACATCGCCAAGCAGTTGCTGTGGGCCGATGCCCCCAGCGAAACCCCGATGGACCCGTACCCGCAAGGCGTGCGCGCTGCCGACTTCCCCCGCCGTGCAACGAGCCCGCCGCCACCCGCGCAGGAGGACTCCCTCCCCGCCGCCCTCGAACGCCTCGCGGTCCTGCACTCCTCCGGGGCACTGACCGACGCGGAGTTCGCCGCGGCCAAGCAGCGGATCCTGGAGGACCAGTGAACAACTCCAACGGCACGAAGGCGGCGATGGCGATCGTGCAACTCATCGCGATCCTCGTCGGCATCACGGTGGGGGTGTGGATCTTCCAGCAGATCGCTGGCGGCTGACCCGCCTGTGTACCCCGGATCTGGCGTTTGATCCACACTCGCTGCGGGTCCCTGGTATCCGGTGAAATCGTGGCTTCGGCCGCATAGGCTCGCAGCAGGAGGTTCAACCATGACTGTGAACGACAACGGCCCCGACCCCAGCGTCTTCGACTTGGAGACCGCCACCACCGGCAATGACAACTACCGCACGGTGGCGTGGACCGGCAAGTACCTGCAGATCACCCTCATGTCCATCCCCGTCGGGGAGTCGGTCGGCCTGGAGGCACATCCCGAGACCGACCAGTTCCTGCGACTGGATGCCGGCCACGGCCGCGTCGTCATGGGACCGACGAAGGACGACTTGGCCTTTGAGAAGGAGGTCGAGGACGGGTGGGCGATCACCGTGCCCGCGGGCATGTGGCACGACGTGATCAACACCGGCGACGAACCGATGCGTCTCTATGCGGTCTACGCGCCGGTTCACCACGCCAAGGGGATCGTGCAAGCCACTGCCGACGACGCCGAACGGGACGAGGAGTCCGGCAAGGACGAGCCGCCGGAGTGGACGGTGCAGCCGGGCAGCGGCGCACAGGACGAACACGCCGGGTAGCCCGCCGCCTGCTCGGTGGCACCCGGCCAGCGCGCGCTTTCTCCACCCGGGAGCGATCCGTACACCCGGGAGCGATCCTGCACGGTTGCATCGCTCCCGCCCTGAGGTAACCCTCCCGCCTTCAGCCGAGCGGACCCGGCCCCGCCGACTTCCGTACCCGGGGCGATCCAGCACGGTTGCAACGCTCCCGCCCTGAGGTAACACTCCCGCCTACCGCTGGGCGGACCCCGGCCCGCGCGCTTTCTACACCGGGGAGCGATACGTACACCGGGGAGCGATCCGGCACGGTTGCATCGCTCCCGCCCTGAGGTAACCCTCCCGCCTACGGTTGGGCGGACCCGGGAGCGCGCGCTTTCCGCACCCGGGAGCGATACTGCACGGTTGAACACGCTCCCGCCTTCAGCCGGCTCACCGGAATCCGACCGCCATCACCACCGGGAGGACCACCCAGCCGCATGCAACCGCTCGAACGCCGGGCGGCCACGAATCCGAGCGCTATGGCCTCGTCGACGCGGCGCACCGGGGGAACAGGGCGACTGCGGTGCCGATGCGGGCCACTGCCAGCTGCGGCTAACCTCCCGACGCGGATCTCGGTTACGAGGCAGACTGCCCATCGTGACTCTGACCGAATGTCTGCAGAACGACCTGCGCGACGCTATGCGGGAACGGGAGAGAACCCTGGTGTCGGCACTGCGCTCGACGCTGGCGGCGATTGCGAATGCCCAGGCCGTCCCCGCGTCACGGGTTGCTGAGGGTTCGGCCCACGTCGCCGGGGCGGCAGCGGGCGTCGGGGCGGCGGAGGCGCCGCGTCGCGCCCTCAGCCAGGACCAGGCGCGCTCCATTGTGGTCACCGAGACCGAGGAACTGGCCGCACATGCTTCGCATCTCGACGACGTAGGCAGACATGCACAGGCCGTCGATGTTCGTCGCGCCCGGGACCATCTGGTTTCGCTGCTGGCCAACTGCCAGGGCCGGCGGAACGAGCCCTGAGTACGTCGCGACCGGGCTGCCACCATGGCCATCGCGACCTTGGAAATCCCGTGAGCCGCTACCCGACAACGACGCGAGTGACCCCAGAACGCCTCGCCACAGCGGTCTGAGGCGGACCACCGCGGGGCCGGCGGGAGCATCGGGGCCGGGAGGCGAGCAGCATCCTGCACACCTGCCCGGGCTGAGTCAGTGGAACAGCCAGCAGGACCTGGACAGTCGGCGCCAGGTCTGCGGACCCACGGCACCGTCGACCGTCAGGTCCTTGCGCTGCTGGAACCGTCGCACCACCGATGCCGTCCGCGGGCCGTACGAGCCGTCCGCCACGACTTCCCGCCCCGCGCCATCGCGGATGCCCATGCGCGCCAGCACCATTTGAACGCTGCGCACCGCCTTGCGAACCCTGCGGTTTTCGGTGTCCTGCAGCCGCGTCGTCAGCAGGAAGTGGAAGGGGTACACCGGGTTGGGCCGAGCGGCATCAAGCGGGTCCTGCGGGAAGTGGCACACCTGCAACCCCGCCGCCTCCGTGGCCGTCGCGGGGATCGCAGGTACGAGCAGCGCCCCAAGCACCACACCTGAGATCGCCATCGCCTGCACCTGCATGGGATCACCTCGCGGGCTCAGGGTACGCCCGGAAACCGGCTTCGTGCACCTGCTTGCCCCCCGCCGCGCTCGCGCAACCGCCAGCAGGCGGCGGTCAACGATCGCCGTCGACCGCTGCCGCCATCCGTTCCACCGCCTCGGTCAGAATGGCCTGCGAGGTCGCGAAGTTGAGCCGCACATGCCCTGCGCCGCCAGTGCCGAACACGTGACCGGAACTGAGCGCCACGTGGGCGTGGTCGAGGAAGAAGCGGGCGGGCCCTTCGAGTGCCGAGACCACGCCGGGGCGCTGCCGGTGCGCCTCATGCATGCCCAGGTGCCGACAGTCCAACCAGGCAAGATACGTCCCCTGCGCCGGTGCGTAGCCGACGTCGGGCAGCGTCTCGGCCAGCAGCCGACCCAGCAGGTCCCGGTTGTCCGCCAGGCCTGCCAGCAGGGCATCGAGCCATGGCCCACCGTCCCGGAACGCGGCCGTGTGCGCGATGACCCCGAGGTGGCTGGCGCCATGGCCGACCTCCTCGGGCATGCGTGCGAGGTCGGCTCGTGCATCCGGACCTGCCAGCGCCAGGGCCGCCTTGAGCCCCGCGAGGTTCCACGCTTTCGAGGCGGACAAGACGCTGAACGCGTTCTCCGACCCCGCCACGCTCAAGTACGGGACGAAGCTGGCGCCCGGCATGACCAGCGGCGCATGAATCTCGTCGACCACCACGCGCACCGCGTATCGCTGAGCCAGTTCCGCCACAGCCTGCAGTTCGTCCCGGGCGTGCACGGCCCCGGTCGGGTTGTGCGGGCTGGCCATCAAATAGGCGATCCGGGAGTGCGTACGCGACAACGTCCGGAAGGTGTCGCCCAACCGCTCGAGGTCGATGCGCCCGCCGGTGGTGAGCGGTGACTCCACCACCTCCCGCCCGGCGCTGGTCACGAATGCGTAGAACGGTGGGTAGACCGGGCAGTTCACCACCACTGGATCGCCAGGCTCGGTGACGAGCCGCAGCACCTCGACGATCCCCATCATCACGTCGGGCACGCTCTTCGCAGACTCCGCCGGGAAGCCGTTCCATCCCCATTGCCGCGACGCGAACTCCTGGGCGGCGCGCGGGTACTCCGGCCCGTGGGCATAGCCGGTGTCCCCGGTCTCGAGGGCGTCACGCAGAGCCCGGACGATCGGGTCTGCGGGCATGACGTCCATCTCCGCGACCCACAGGGGCAGGACGTCGGGTGGGTACGCACGCCATTTGACGCTCGTGCGCTGGCGCAACTGCTGCAGGTCCAGTTGCTCCAAGGGGTTCTGCACAAGCACCCTCAGATGTTCGCACAAAGGTTGCCGCGGAGAATGGGAATACCCCTGGTGGGTATCTCTGTTCCACCTATGAAGCGACCAGAAGGAGACACCGTGACCAAGAACGAATCCGACCTCGACCGCGCCATCCGGGCTGGAATCTCTGTGACCGCGTTGAGCACCGGACTTGCCGTCGGGGGGATCCTGACCCCGGTCGGCGCCACCCTGCTCGGAGTGTCTGCCGTCGCAGGTGTCACGGCCGTGACCGGCTACTGCCCGCTGTACACCGTGTTGGGGGTGTCGACCCGCCCGGTCCCAGCCGGCCAGTGACGGCGTAGCGGGAGCCGATGTAGCCACCGCGTGAGCCGCGAGGCGCCGTGGCCCCCACTGAAAAGGGCCACACCCACCCTCTAGCGCCCGGCTGGTTGTTGCGGGCACAGTAGGGGATGGCGTCGGGACACCTCGCGGGAGGTCGTTGTGGTCAACGATCAAAGAGCATCGCGGGTGCTGCAGGCTGGAGGCATTCTTCCGGTTCTGTTCGGCGTCGGTTACCTGGTGTGGCGTCTGGTCACCCCTTCCGAGTGCACCTGGCTGACCCCCTCGCCGCAGGACTGGAGTGAGGCCGGGGTACGGCCATTGACCGACGCGGCCTGCGCGCTGCAACCCGGGACCACAGTGATCGGTGCCCGCGTCGCCGGGGACAGCGCGTTGCTGACCACCGGGTCGGGTCAGGTCGTGACTTTACCGCTGGACCCGTCGGGTCCGTTGATCACGCAGCGGCTCTCCGAGTCTGTCTGGACCCTGGCATTCGTCGTCGGGTTCTTCGCGCTCGCCCTCTACGCCTCGTGGCGACGGCCCACCGAGCGTGCGGCGGGCATAGCGGTCGTCATGTCCGGTGCGCTGTTGGGAAGCACGATCATCACCATCGTCGGGCTGCCCGCGCATGATGCCTTCGCCGGACCCTCGCGATGGGCCTTCGCCGGCGGCACCTTGCCGATGTACCTGCTGGCGTGGGGAGCGGGACTGGCGTGGGCGGCGGTCTTCCCCACTCCCCTGCTGCGGCGTCGGGCATACATGGTCGTGACCGGAGCCTGTCTGGTGCCAGTCACCGCGTGGACACTGGCTGCACTGCTGCTGGGTGCGACGTCGACAACCTTCACTGGGTGGATGCACTCGGCCATCGTCGTCCAGATGTCCTTGACGGTCACCGCACTCGCCGCCAGCCTGGCCATCCTCGGAGTCCGGCTGAACTGCAGTTCCCAGGTGGTTCCCGGATCGGTGCCGCGCCAGCAACTGCTCTGGGTCGCCGGCTCCTTCTGCGTAGCCGCAGTGTTGACGCTGGCATTGTGGATGGTCCCGCAACTGATAGCCGGGCAGAGTCTGTTGCCGCCGGAATTGATAGGTGCCCCCGGTCTGTTCTTCGTGGCCGGCTTCGGGATCGCCATGGCGCGCTACCGGCTCTTCGACCTCGATGTGGTGCTGGCGCGCACCCTGGTCTATTCCGGGCTCACACTCGCGGCCATCGTCATGTACCTGTCGACGAGCGCGATCCTCGCCGCGGGCTTCAACGCCCTGGCACCCGGCCAGGTGGCGGTGATCGGCGCGCTGCTCGTAGCCATCATTGTCAATCCCGTCCGGGTAAGGCTGGAACGCTCGGTCAACCGGGTCTTCTACGGAGATCGCGACGAACCCTATGCGGCCCTGAGCCGCGTCGCGGAGGGCATCACTGACAGAGGCGCCCCTGACGCCAAAGTGGCCTATGACATCCGGAGGGCCTTGCGGGCTCCCTTCGTCGTCATCACCGACCGGCAGGGCCGGGCCATCGCGTCGGGCGACCCGGCCGCTGTGGCCAATGGCTGCGTCGAGTTCGCCGCGCACCATGCAGGTCAGGATGAAGGCGCGCTGCAAGTGGCGGCGCGAGGGGCCGGTGAACGCTTCTCCGGTACGGAGCGCCGGTTGCTGGCCGACATCGCCCGGCAGATCGGTGCCGGGCTGCACGAGCAGAGACTGGTCCTGCAGTTGCAGCAGTCGCGCGAGCGCATCGTGGTGGCTCGCGAGGAGGAGCGCCGCGCGCTGCGACGCACCCTCCACGACGAGGTCGGACCTACCATGGCGGCCCTGTCCCTGCGGGCCGAAACCGTGCGCCGGAACATCACTCGGTCCGGTGCCGGCTCGTCGGACATCGACCCGGTGCTCTCCAGCATGTCCGCTGACGCGTCGCAGGCCGCCGAGGTCCTGCGCAAACTCGCCTACAACCTGCGGCCCCCCGCATTGGACGAATACGGGCTTGAAGCAGCGCTGCGACGCTACACACAGTCGGTGCAGGATCCGGTCGTCTCGTTCGTCGCCGACGGCCCGCTGACCACCGTACCCATGAGTGCGGCTGTGGAGGCTGCGTTGTACCGGATCGCCGTCGCCGCGGTGACCAACGCTTCCCGGCACGCTCATGCCTGCGCCTGTACCGTGCACCTGTCGGTCTCCTCGGACTGCGTGCGCCTGACCGTCACCGACGATGGGCGCGGCCTGCCAGCGAACGCAGTCAAGGGAGTGGGCATCCTGAGCATGCAGGAACGTGCGGCGGAACTCGGTGGGTCGTGCACCGTGTCGAACGCATCGCCGGGGACCAGGGTGTGTGCCCAGATCCCGGTCGGGGGTGCCACATGAACGACACACCCCCGCGGCGCCTCCGGGTTGTGATCGCCGACGACCATCCGGTGTACCGGGAGGGGCTCGCCGGGCTCATCGGCACCGAGGAAGGTCTCGAAGTCGTCGGCCAGGCCATGAACGGAGCTGAGGCGATCGAATTCGTGGCCACGCTCCAACCGGACCTCCTGGTGCTCGATATCGAGATGCCCCAGGTCGACGGGATGGCGGCGCTGCACGAACTGTCCTCGCGCGCGCCGCGTACCGCTGTGCTGGTGCTGAGCATGTACGGCAACGACGATGCCGTGTTCGAGGCGATGAAAGCCGGGGCGCGGGGCTACCTGGTGAAATCCGCGGACCCCGGGCAGATTCTGCGCGCCATCCGGACGGTCGCCGACGGCGGCGTCGTTCTCTCCGCAGCACTGGGCGAGCGGATGTCCGACTGGTTCACGACGCTGCAGCAGGAACACGGACCCCTGTCGCAGTTGACCCCTCGTGAGCGGGAGGTCCTGAACCTGATGTGCCGCGGCCGCGACAACAGCGCGATTGCCGCGGCACTCGGCATCAGTCCGAAGACGGTGCGCAACGTCGTGTCATCGATCTTCACCAAACTCGGCGTCGCCCATCGAGCCGACGCCATCGCCAAGGCCCGGGAGGGCCGCAACAGCTGAACCCGCGTATCGCCGGCCCGGGCAGTGCGCGCCAGGCGCGAGGTTGGAGAACCTGGACCAGGTTGGAGAACCCACGCGTGGATCCTCCAACCTCGTGCACAGACTCCAACCTGGTGAATCCGGGCCCTCCGCTGCGCGCCCGTTGAAGTCCTGAGCACCATATTGCCCGGGCCGGACGGGACAACGCCCATGACACCCGGGACGGATCGGCGCCATCGTGGGCCCATTGCCGGAATCCGTATCCGGCATCGGAAGGTGAAGGGGTGTCTGGTGCGTAAGGCATATCAAGTGATCGCGTGGGTCATCTGCGCACTGGTCGTAGTGCAGGCCGGTGCCATGGCTCTGGCCGTATCCGGAGAATCCAAGTTCATCGACGAGGGCGGGGTCATCGACAAAGCACTCGTGGAGGCGGCCCAGGAAGGTGGGGAATCACCGTTCGCCGAGGTGATCGGATTCATGATCCACGGCATGAACGGCATGATGCTGCTGCCCCTGGTCGCCCTGATCTTCCTGGGGGTGTCGTTCGGAGCCGGTTTCGCGGGGGCGCGGATGTGGGCGGGAATCGTGCTGCTGCTGATCGCCGTGCAGATCTTCATGGGCCTATCCGCCAGCGGGATGCCCATTCTTGGCCTCTTGCACGGGATGAACGCCCTGTTCATCTTTGCTGCGGCGATGTACGCGGCGCGCCTGGCCGGGAAGCTGGAAACCCCGGTGGGCACGACGCCTGCAACCATCACGCAGTCGGCGTAACTGGAGCAGCCCGTGACCCCTCTGGAGCCGGATTCGGAGTCCACGGCCGGCTTCCAGGGGCTCGGGCAGGTGCGCCCCAAGACGCTGATACCCGCCGTGATCGGCCTGGCCGTGGTGGCGGTCGTCGCGGGCGTGTGGTTCAGCAGCCGGCTCCCGGCAGCGTACAGCGTCACGTCCATGGGCAGCGTCGACACCGGCGGGGCGCCGATGGCGGGACACCAGCACGGCACCGGGCCCGACGGGGCTCCAGGGATCAGCCTCACCAGCCTCGTGGCCGATCCGGACCGGGCTGCGGACGTCGTGGTGGACCTGCATGCCGGCCAGGGCATCGTACGGCTGGCCGATGGCCGTGAGATCGAGGGCTTCACGCTCAACGGCACGTCGCCCGGGCCCACCATCGAGGCGGTCCAGGGCCAGCTCGTCGAAGTCCGCGTCCACAACGACAACGTGCGCGATGGGATGACTCTGCATTGGCACGGCGTGGACGTCCCGAACGCAGCCGACGGGGTGGCCGGTGTCACCCAGGACGCCATCCCCCCGGGCGGTGACCACGTCTACCGCTTCGTCGCGCAGGACACCGGCACGTATTGGTATCACTCGCACCAGGTGTCCCACGCGCAGACTCTCGGCGGGCTCTTCGGCGCGCTGGTCGTGCGCCCTCGGGGCCAAGATACGTCCGACACGGTCGCCCTCCTGCACACCTACGCAGGGGTCCGCACCATCAACGGGCGCGCCGGGGAGAGCCGGGTGCCCGCCGAGGCGGGCGACTCCGTGCGGGTCCGGGTCGTCAACACCGACCCCGGGCCGGCGCCCGTGTGGGTTGCCGGGGCACCCTTCCAGGTGGTGGCCGTCGACGGCCGGGATCTCAACGGCCCCGACGTCGTCGAAGGCGAGTCGGTCCTGGTCACCGCCGGCGGACGCGCCGATCTGGAGATCCGCGTGCCTGACACGGGGGCCGCGCGGGTGGAGGTCGCGGGCGCATCCCTACTCGTGGGCGATGGCCCGGCCCCGACAGTGCCCGCCCCGAGGCAACAAGTGGACTTCCTGACCTACGGCGACCCGGCCGCCGAGCAGACCGGCTTCGATCCTTACACCCCCGACCGGCGGTATCGGTACGACATCGATCGGCGTCCAGGGCTGCTGGACGGCAAGCCCGGCATGTGGTGGACCGTCAACGGACACATGTACCCGGACATGCCGATGTTCATGATCCGCGAGGGCGAGGTGGGCCAGTTCACGATCACGAACGCCAGCGGCGAGGTGCATCCCATGCACCTACACGGCCATCACATGCTCGTCCTGTCCCGCGACGGTCAGCCGTCGACCGGCAGTCCCTGGTGGGTGGACTCCCTCAATGTGGAGAACGGCGAGACGTACGAGGTCGCCTTCCTCGCCGACAACCCCGGGATCTGGATGGACCATTGCCACAACCTTCCGCATGCAGCCCAGGGCCTGACGGCGCATCTGATGTACGAGGGCGTGGCGACCCCCTTCGTGATCCGTGGGCAGCACGATAACGAACCAGAATGAGGGAACTGATGTCGACGACCGAGGCGCGCACTGATCTGTCCGGCGCCGACGAACACATACGGCGCCGTGTCGAACGCTGGGCACTGGTCGCCGGGGTGACCGGCTGCACCGCCAACGGCCTGCTGCTGGCGCTGTGGACGGTGGCCCTGCCCGGCAACCACTCCTACGACTGGACCGGGCCGGCCAACGACGTCGTCGGGGCGGTTTCGACCGTGGCGATGATCCCGATGGCCATGGGCGTGAGCGACCTCCTGCGCCGGCCCGGCCGGCTACCGCTGCTCACCGGCGCGCTCATCGGGGGCAACTGCGCCCTTGCCTGCGCCTCCGTGCTGCTGGTGGCGCAGGTGATCCCGTTCGAGGTCCAAGCAGTAGTCGCGATCCCCGTGATCCTGGCGCAGTTCGCATGGCTGCGCAGCGCGGGGCGCTGGGGTCGACTGACCCGTCGGCTGCCCGGCCGGCTCGGCCGCGTCGGCGAGTTCGCGGGCACTGCCGCGCTCGCCGCGGTCCCTCTGGTGGGTTTCGCCGCGCTGATGCCCCGCGGCTCGACGGCCCAGTACGTCATCGGCGTACCGGGGGCGGCCCTGGGCCTCGCAGCCTTCGCCGTGTTTCCGGTCTGGCAGATCGCCCTGTCACGGGCGATGGGTCAACCCGACCGGACGCGGTCACGGGAGGGCTGATGGCCGACACCACCGCCGCCACAGCACTGATCGCCGGTTCGGCGACCTTCATCGCCGGGGCGGCGATCGGGGTGCCGCGGGTGTTCACCGAACCCGATCGTGAACAGAAGTGGCGCCTGCTCTCCGAACACCTCCTGTGGTGGCGGCTGAGCCAACCGCTCTACGCCCTCGGCGCTCTGCTGGCCGCCCTCGGCGTCGGCGCCCTCGCCGCCAGCGGCCACGCCGCCGCCCGAGCCTGGCTTGCCGTGTCCTGCGCACTGCTCGTCGTGGGGGCGCTGGCCTGGTCGTGGTCGGTGTACCGCAGGGCAGTGGATCCGCGCGAGTTCGCGATGGGACGCCTTCCGGGTTGGCCCTTCGCCGCCTACATCTGGTCGACCTTCGCCGGCCTGGGCCTACTGGGCGTCGGACTGCTCCTCGGGGACTGGCCCGACTGGCTGGGCTGGTTCACTCTCGCGGCCGACGCCCTCTTCGCAGTGGCGTACGTCCGCTTCGGGGACCTGCCGCCGTTCGCCTTCTACCTGCTGTTCCTGGTCGTGGGCTTCACAGTCGCGTGAGCGGGGGGCCGCTCATGAGTCCGCGGTCTGCGCGAGCACCGTGTTCACCATGTAGTCGATGAACTCGTCGGGCTGCTCCCACATGGGGCGGTGTCCCGAGGTGTCCAGCACCTCGAGGTCCTTGATCGGCGCATCGATCATCGGGTACCACTCGGCGAAGGGCTCCGCGCGCCCATCCGCCTCGTGGGCGCCTTGAACGAAGAACATGGGGACGGCGAAGCCGGTGGCCGACGTCCGGAAGTCGATCTCCTGCAGCTGCGGATACAGCGCGGCGAACGTGTCCATGAACGCACCGAGAACATGCACCTGGTCGATCAGGGCGTACTCCTCGACGAGCAGGTTCTCCGACATCTGACCGGCGCCTTCGGAGTTCGCGCTGTGGTCGTACGGATAGACGTCCTGCTCATGGGACAGGGCGGCCTCGTAGCGCAACATGGCTTCGTAGGGCGGCGGGCCGGCATCGACGAGTTCGGTGGCCAGGTCGTCCCTGCCCGTCCGTGCCGCCCATGCCAGCGTGTCCTCGTAGAAGATCCGGTCGGTGGCCAGTTGGCTGACCATCTGGCCGGTCCCGATGAATGCCCGATAGAGATCGGGCTGTTGCTGGACGGCCAGTACTCCCAGAGTCGTCCCCCAGGACTGCCCCAGCAAGTAGATGGCATCCTGCCCGAAGCGGTCGCGCAGGTAGTTGGTGACCGCGATCGTGTCGGCGACGTAGCCGTCCACACTGACGGTCGCGGTCGGGTCCAACTCCTCGTACGCAGTGCCCGCCCCGCGCTGATCCCAGGTGACGACCGTGAAGTGACGTTCGAGGTCAGGGAGGTGGCGACGCATGGCGCCCAACTCCGCCCGCCCGGGCCACCGGCGAGGAAGAGGAGGACCGGGTTGTCCGTGCTGACACCGCGGATCAACAACCTCGCATCGTGACCCCCCACATCCACGCTGGTGAGCTCCGCGACCGAACCGGGCACCACCTGCCCGTCCGCCCCCAGTACCGGCGCGGTCGTCGCAGGTCGCAGCAAGCCAGCGATCACCGCAAGCAGCGCCAGTCCCGCGACGACAACTCCGAGCCGCCCCACGGCCACCTTCCACCCACCTGACGTCCGCTCCCGGACAATGCCCGCGCCCAGCGCCGCGCCGATGACCATCGGCAACAGGGTCAGCAGGGCGTGGAATCCCCGGCCCGTGATCACCGCGATAGCTCCGTAGGTGCTCAGGTGGATCCATCGACCATCGGACCTTCGACACCCATCCGGGTCAGTTCGAAGACCGCGACGAAGATCACCGGCGCGAGTGCCATCGCCCAGAGGCTGCGCACCAGGATTCCCGCCAGCGCCCCGACCCCCCCACTGACCAGGATCGATGCGATGGCGGCGGTGGTCGTCAGCGGCCCGCGCGGCATCCACCACCCGGCGGCCACCGCCCATGTCGTCGTGACGATGATGGCGGCCGGCACTGACACGCGGCGATCAGGGCCTTGCTCGGCCAGGCCCACGACTGCCGGCTCTTCGATGATGTGTTGCTGGTTCGTCCTCATGATGCGACTCCCTCCACTTCCACAGTGCTCTTGCGCGACTGTCCGGACATCCCCCCGAACGCTCGGATCTCATGTCCCCCCGCGGGGTACCCGCGGTCCCCCCGCAGGGGGACGGAGGGACCCCGTCGCGGCGGTAGTGTGAGGCGGTGGCCCGGTGGACACGACGCGACCGCGACCTCCAGAGCAACCCCTGGTGGTTCGTGGCCGATGCCGTCCTCGCGGCAATATTCACCTGGATCACCGTGGTCTCCCTGCGCAGCGAGGCCTACGTCGATCAGTACGGACCGGTGGTGGGTGCTGGGTGGCTGCTCGCCCTCGCGCCGAATGCCCTCCTGCTCGTGCGGCGTCTGTTCCCCGTGACCTCCTTGGTCGCCGCCACCGTGCTGTACCTGGTGGCCAGCGCGACCCAGGGCGACAGCAACGCGCCGCTGGCGATCCCGTTCTTCGCCTACTCGGTGGCCGTCAGCCGTCCTGCACGGGTTTCGGCGACCATCGTGGCCGCCGCTGCCGTCGCGCTGTCCACGGCCACGTTCTACGGACCCGGTGAGCCCGATCCGCTGATCATCGTGGTGTGGTTCCTGCTGTTCGGCCTGGGGTGGCTCGTCGGCACCAGCATCCACAGCAACCAGGTGCGGACCGCCCGGCTCGCGCGCACGGTCGACGACCTCGAGGCACGGCGGGATGAGGTGGCGGCCGCCGCCATCGCCGAGGAGAGGTCCCGCCTTGCCCGTGAACTGCACGATGCCGTAGGACATGCGGTCAACGTCATGGTTCTGCAGGCCGGGGCCGCCCGGCTGTCCCGCCAGCCCGACAAGGCGTTCGACGCGCTCACTCAGATCGAGACCATAGGGCGCGACGCGCTCACGGACCTCGATCACATGCTGGGTCTGCTCAACGACCCGAAGGCCGCCGAGCGGAGTCCCGTGAAAGGTATCGCCGATATTGAACCCATGGTCGCTGAACTCAACAGGGCAGGCGCGGACATCACGCTGCGGATCACCTGTGATCAGCCGGTCGGTCGGCATGTGGCCGCGGCTGCCTTCCGCATCGTTCAGGAGTCCCTGACCAACGCCCTCAAACACGCCGGGCCCACACACGTGGACGTCACCGTGTCCTGCACGCGGACACAACTCCGGATGCTGGTGACCGACGACGGGACAGACCGACCCGCACAGCCTCCCGGCCACGGTGGACGGGGCATCGTCGGCATGACGGAGCGGGCGAAGATCCTCGGCGGCCGGCTGCAGGCAGGGCCGCGTGAGCCGCGCGGTTTCGCCGTCGAGGCGATCTTCCCCCTCGAACTCGCCCAACCGACGCACATCGACGACCAGCACCCGGCGGCCACATGACGATCGAGGTGCTCATCGTCGATGACGACACGCTCGTGCGAGCCGGCCTACGGATGATGATCGAGACGCAGGACGATCTGCATGTCATCGGCGAGGCAGCCAACGGGGAGGATGCGGTGAGTCTTGCCCGGGATTTGTCACCGGACATCGTGCTCATGGACATCCGCATGCCCGGCACGGACGGCCTCGAGGCGACCGGCCGGATCACCAGCGCGTCGGATGACGTCCGCGTCATCATCCTGACCACGTTCGAACTCGATGACTACGTATACGAGGCGGTGCGGGCCGGGGCCAGTGGCTTCCTGCTGAAGCGCACCCGCCCCGAGGATCTCCTGGCCGGCATCCGCATCGTGGCCTCCGGCGACGCGCTGCTGTCACCTTCCGTGACGCGGCGGCTCATGCACGAGTTCGCCCGCACGACCACGCACTCCGGCGTCCCCACCGACGTCACCAGCGATGGACTCGACCGGCTCACCGACCGGGAGCGGGAGGTGCTGATCCTCATCGGCCAGGGCCTGGCCAACCGGGAGATCGCCCAACGGTTGTACCTCGGCGAGAGCACAGTGAAGACCCACGTCAAGCGGATACTGATGAAACTCGGTGTAAGGGACAGGGTGCATGCGGTGGTCTACACCTACGAGACCGGCCTCCTCGAACCTGGTCGGCGCCAGTTCTGAGACGCCGACCGCCAGGTCTCCACACCACGGCTGGCAGCCATCACCCCCACCACACCAGTGACGGTGAGCAGCAGGATCTGGAAGGCTTGCGTCCCGCCGGTGAGACCGGCGTGCCGCAATCCGCCGTCGAACAAGCCGGACACCACGCTGACCAGGCAGGCGACGGTGAGCAGACCCGCCGCCACCGCGGCTCGTCGGCCCGGCAACCGCAGGGCCAACCAGCACAGCAGGACTTGCGCCGCAATCATCGGCAGTGGCGCCGCGAGCAGGGCTCTGCTCCCCCAGGCGTCGCCCCAGGAGTTGAGCCCGGTGCCGACGGCGATCAGGCCCCCGACGAAGTCGGCGACGAGCAGCGCCCCAAGGGCCAGTACCAGCGGGCTCGGGGTCGGGGTGGCGGCAGCGGCGGATGACGCACGCGCGGTGTTCTGAATGCTCATGGCAGCAGCGTCACGCCGGGGGCTTGCGTTCGGCTTGTGTCGCCCAGGGACGTTATCGTGACGCCCGTGCGAGTACGCGTTCTGGGTGGGACCGGCGTGATCGGGCCCGACGGCCCCACGGACCTCGGCCCCCGCAAACGCCGCAGCGTGCTGGCCGCTCTGGCGCTGACCCCGGGGCGGATGGTTCCGGCCGACCACCTCGCGGAACTCGTCTGGGGCGGCGACCCGCCACCCGGGGCGCACGGCACGCTGCACGCCTACATCTCGACCCTTCGGCGCGCCCTCGAGCCAGACCTCGCTCCGCGGGCGCACCCGACCGTCCTTCTCACCACCGACGACGGCTATCTGCTGGACCTCCCCCGCCACGATGTGGACGCCGCGCACTTCACCGACGAGATCCGGGCACGACATCGCCAACTGGCACCGCTGGCTAGCCAGCTGACCTCGGGCGCAGACCCCTCCTGGCCCTCCCGCACAGAGGTGGTAGATCACGTGGAGGCGCTGGAGTCGTTGTTGTCGATGTGGGCGGGCGTGGCTTTCGCCGACCTGCCGGATCACCCCGATGTTCTCGCTGAGCGCGCGGCTCTCGAGGAGACGCGGGTGTTGGCTGAGGAGGACCGGGCGCTGGCGCTGCTCGCCCTCGGGGAGCATCAGGTGGTCATCGTCCACAGCGAGCAGATGATCTCGCAGGAGACGCTGCGAGAGCGCGCGTGGGCCATCCACGCCCTGGCACTGACCCGGCCGGCCGGCAGGCGGACGCGCTCGCCTCCTGCGCGATGTGCGTGGGTTGCTGAACGAGGCACTCGGGCTCGATCCGGGACCCGAACTGCGCGAACTCGAGGCGAGCATTCTGCGACAGGACCCGGCTCTCACGTCATGGTTGGCCCCGGCAACGCCGCCAGCGGCCCCAGGTTCGCCCGGTCGATCGACGCGCTGGACCTGGGATCTGGTGGGGCGCCGTCAGGAACTCCAGCTCCTCGATGGTCTGCTGACAACGGCTGACGGCGGATCGCCCGCCGCGGCGATCGTGGTGGCGGATCCCGGCATGGGCAAGACCCGTCTCGTCGAGTGGACCGTCCAGCGAGCCGTTGAGCGTGGGTTCCTGACAGCCGTGGGGCGGTGTTCGCAGGACGACGGCGCTCCACCGCTGTGGCCGTGGCATGCCGTATTGGACTCCCTCGACTCCGGCGCGTTCGAACTGGACAGCGGCGGGCAGACCGAGGAGTCGAGGGCATTCGAACTGCAGGACGCACTGGCTCGCACGGTCCTGCAGAAGGCGACCGACGGCCCGGTGCTCGTCGTCCTGGAGGACCTGCACTGGGCCGACACCGCCTCCCTGCGTGCCCTCGCCCATCTCGTCGCGAACACCGCCGGGGAACGGCTCATGATCCTCACGACCAGGCGACGCTGGCCGCAGCCCGCCGGAGTGCTGGCCGATCTCGGCGTCACCCTCGCCCGCCACGCAGCAGAGCACATCGAACTGTCCGGCCTGGACCCAGGTGAGGCGCGGTCGCTGCTCGAGACCGTGGCAGCGGGCATCTCGCCGGATCACGTCGACGCGTGGTACGAGCGCACCGGTGGCAATCCCTTCTTCCTCATCGAACTGGCGCGGCTCTCCGACCCCAGCCAAGAGGTCCCGGCATCGGTGCAACAAGTTGTGGCACGCAGACTCGAACAGCTCCCGGAGGCGACCCGCGAACTACTGCTGGTGTCCGCCGCCTTGGGCCGAGAACACTCCCTGCTGACATTGGCGCTGGCCACCGGGCAGGCGCCACAGGACATCGACGAAGACCTCGACGCCGCTCGCCAGACCGGCATCATCCGCGACGACGGGGACGGCAGGCTCGCCTTCGAGCATGCTCTGACCCGGGACGCGGTAGTGCGCTCCTACTCCCGCTCGCGTGTGGCCCGGGTCCACGCCCGGATCGCTCACGCCCTGGAATCGGCCGATGCGGGCGGGCCCGATGACCGCACGTTCGAGCTGGCCCACCACTGGCTGGCAGCCGGACCGGTCCACGCCGATCGGGCGTGGCGGGCTGCGGGTACCGCGGCACAGCAGGCCCGCCGCTCCTTCGCACACACCGAGGCGATCGACCTGCTGGTGGCCGCCATCACGGCTCACCGCCTCGATCCGCGGGCGACCACCGCCGAGCGATACGACCTCCTGGTCGACCTGGCGACGGTCGCCTCCCTGGCGGCGCGATGGGACCTTGTCCTCACCAGCGCCCGCGAGGCCGTTGCGATCGCCCGGGCATCTGACGACCCCGAGCGCGTCGCCCGGGCTGCTGCTGAGCTGACCCGCAGCAGCGTATGGACCTCCCAGGAGTACGAGACGGTCGATGAGGACCTCGTCGACGACCTGCGCGCAGCTCTGGCCCGGTCAGGCGGGCAGGACAGTGCCACGCGCTGCACCCTGATGCTGGCACTGTCCTGCCAGTTGTACTACGCGCCGGGCACCCACGCGGAGATCGACGCCCTCGTCGATGAGGGCATGGCGATGGCCCGGCGGCTCGACGATCCGGCCCTGCTCCAGTGGGCGGCCCGCACAGCGTCACTGGCGATCTGGCGATCGGACCGCTTGGACGAGCGCCAGATGCTCGCCGCCGAAGAAGTCACTGCCGCCCGCCGCCACGGCGACGAGCTCGGGGCGGCGATCGGGCTCGTGACGATGGCCACCAACGCCATCGAACTGGGCGAGCGCGCGGCCTACGAGGAGTACTCCCGCCGTGCGGCCGCCATCGCCCGGCGACGCCGGCTGTACTTCGCGGAGTTCGTGCTCGACTTCATGGACCTGAACCTCGCAGCGATGCGGGGTGACGCTGACGACGTCGCCGGCCTGTCGGGCCGGATGCGCGAGATTCACAGCGGCGCCACGCTGCTGGCCAGCGAGTTCGTCGAATTCGGCATCAACTACTCCGTCGGCCTCTGGGATCCGGATGTCGCCGACGGACTCGCCGGACTGGTGGGGCCCCTGCTGGAGGGCCCGTCGGCCAAATTCGCCCTCGACGCGGCTTTCCAGATCCTCGCCCGTTCCCACCACGCCGAGGAACTGGGCTCGCTGCTGGACCGCCACCGACTGCCACCCGTGCAGCACGATTGGGGAACTGTGCACACCGCCGCCGCACGCGCGGAGATCGCGCACGAACTCGACGACCCAGTTCTGGCCGCACAGGCTGCCCAGTGGCTGCGCCGCTACTCCGGACGGATCGCGCTGTCCGGGAGTTCGGTCGTACTCGGCCCTGCCGACGGCTACCTGGCAATGGCCGAGGCCACAGTCGGCAACGGCGCCGCGGCGACCACTGCCGCCGACCGTGCGCTCACGCTCGCGTCGGCCTGGGGTCTCACGCGTTACACGGACTGGCTGCTGGGGCAGCGCCAGCGTGCCGGCTTCTGAGCCATCCCCCGCTCAGAGTGCGGGGGTGTCGCTGTAACGGAAGGCGATGTGCTCGCGCCGCGCGAACCTGCCGGCCGAGATCCGGTGCAGCAGCGCGTACACCGGCCCCGCCTCGGCGAAGAACTCCCTGGACATCTCGGGGGGCATGCGGTGACGACCCGCTGGACGAGGGCGAGCGCCTCGGTCTCCTCGTGTCGCAGGTGCTCGGCGAGCATCTCCCGCAGCGCGGCCAGTCGCACCGCCAGCGCGTTGCGGTGGTCCTCACAGGGGTGGTCCACGACGGCGTCGAAGGCGGCCGTGCAGGCCGCCAGCGAGGGATCGATCCCGGCGTGTTCGTCCTCCATCGCGACCAGGATCTGCGCGTCTGCGCCGGTCCCACGCTGCGCGGCAGCCTCCCGCAGGACGGGCCAGTAGTAGGTGTCTTCGGCGCTGTGGTGGTGGTGCAGGACGCCGACGAACCTCAGCCAGCGAGCCGCCATCGCCTCCCAGACGTCGCGGTCGCCGAGCGGGGTGCCTTGCACCGCGGACGTGAAGTTCGCCAGGTCGCGCCGGAAGGCGTAGTGCATGATGTACATCCCCGAGTGGTCGCGCGGACCCTCGGCCACGCTTGACTGTCCAGGCAGGTTCAACTGCGGTTTCGATCCCTGCTGCACTTGCTGACTCATGTTCTGCTCCTTCGGCTGGTGCGTCCAGCCTGGGAGCCCGCGCTTGCGTCCGGCTTGCGTCCGGGTGGAGTCCGGGCGCAAGGGCATCGCTCAGTCGCGAACCGGCGGGGTAAGCCCTCGCTGCCAGGCGGGCACCGGCCGGATGCCCGCGTGCTCTTCGTCCTCCGGGTAAATGCTGCGCGTCTGTGACCGCACGTAGGTGCGCGGCAGCCAGTCCAGAGGGTGGATCTTCGGCAGGATCTTCGCCACGGCCAACGCCACGTACATGACAGTGTTGATCGCCACGAATGCCGCCAGGACCGAGAACCAGAAGGACGTCAGCGTGCTCTCGGGCAGCACGAGCCCGGCCATCACCTCATGCGCGCGCAGCATCGACATCCGCCTTCACCACGACCCCACCACTGGCGTCCCGCGCCACATGACCCCACTGGGCCGTCTTCGCGGTCATGATGTCGTAGACCCCCTTCACGTACACCACGTTGAGGAACATCGCGTAGAACAACTCGGGGAACAGCATCGCCGCCACCACTTTGGCCTGCCAGGTCGAACGCCAGACGGCGACCACACGCTCGACGGCGAACACGGTGCCGATCCCGATCCAGAAGGGGAACCACACCCACTGATCCAGGGCCACGACCATGACGACCAGCAACAACAGGTAGGCGGTCAGCGCCAGTACGCCGTAGCCGATGCCCAACTGCTGCGCCCAGTAGCGGGTGGTCTGCGGTGTCACCCCATAGGCACCCAGGTTCTCCAGGGCCCCGCGCTGCCAGCGCAACCGCTGGTGCCACAGCGCCCGCCACGTCGGCATGACCTCGGTCACCACGCGGCACTTGTCCGGGGAGATCATCAACGCCCCCAGGGACTTCAGGGCGATCGTCAATTCGTTGTCCTCGGTGAGCGCCTCGGTGTCGTACACGTCGCCGTGATGGCCCGGCAGCAGGGTCCCCCTACTTTCCGCGATCGTCTTCAGCGCCCGTGACCGGAACATCGAGGCGGTCCCCGTGAGCACGAAGACCCTGCCACGACGACGTTTGATCTCGCGGCTGTAGCGGGTGTACTCATTGCGCTGGAACTGACCCAACAAGCCCGCGCCGTCCTCGCCGTAGAAGAGGCCACCGACCGCCATCAACGCACGGTCCGCGGTCATCCGGGCCCGCGCGGCACTCAGATAGCCGCGGTCCAGCACAGTGTCGGCATCCATGACCATCACCGTGTCGTTCTCACCGAGATCGGGCAGGATCCCGGCAAGCACCTGGTTGAGCGCCCCGGCCTTCTTCTTCGTGTTGTTCACAGTGGCGACGACTTCCACGCCGGTTGCCCGCGCCAGTTCCACGGTCCCATCGGTGCAGTTGTCCGCGACCACAATGATCCGGTCCGGAGGATCGTCGTGCTCCTGCAGCGAACGCAGGGTGTCGGCGATCTTGTCCTCCTCGTTGTGCGCGGGTATCAGCACCGTGACGGTGACCGGTCCGTGATAGACCCCGTAGGTCTGCTCCATGACGACTTTCGGCGCCAAAGGGGTTTCACCGGAGTTCTCCGACGTCCGGTAACGGTTGGCGATCGTACGTTCCATGGCCGCGACGATCGCTGCGAAGAAGAGCGCGACCGCGACGGCCATGAGCAAGACACTCAACGACGGCGCCTGGGTGTCGTAGAGCACACGCCAAGTCTCGAACAGCACGCCCTGTGCCGGCGGCGTCCGGCGATCGGGGCTGGACAATGCCAGTGCCAGCCACAGCATGACCCCCGCGGCCGCAGCGATCGCAAGAACGACCACGCCAACCGCCCGGTCCATCCGCAGCCGGCTGCGGCGCAGCGCACCCTGACCTTTGTCCGGTTGGGTGCGCTCCACGGTACCGGCACTGCTGCCCTGCACAGTGGGGATGAAGGGAGTCGCAGTCCGCCGTAGGTTCCTCGCCATCTTCGCTGCCTCCTCCATGAAGGCATCGGCCAGCGCAGGGGGGTGACTTTAGGGCGCTCTGGGAGGTGAGCGGGTGGTGCCGGCGCCTTATGACGTCGTGATCGGTCCCAACCTCGTGCCCACCACGGCGGGACCGGCCCGGCGATGACAGAACGGGGCCCGCCGTTACCGTGAATGCGTGCTGGACGTCCGACTCGACGCTGAGGGCCTATGGGCCACGGTCCCCGGGGGCGGTCCCGGTGAACTGCGCTCGCTGCCCATCCCCGGGGGAATGGCCCCGCACCGGGTCTGGCCCGCCCCCCTCGGCACGGACTTGGGGCCCTTCCTGGCCGTGCGCCTCGACTCCGACCCCAGCCCCCGGGCACTGGCCCTGGCTCGGCTCGTCGCGGCGGTCAATGCCGCGACCGACGACCTCGCGGTCCCGTTGCCGGACGGGCGGTGGCGGCCCGCACCCGGGCCCGACCGGGCTCGGACGCTGGCGGCCGCCACGGCCGAATGCCTGTCAGCCGGCGTCGTCGTCGCCGACGATCCCGCCGCGGTCCTGCAGGGTCTCATCGACACCGTGGCCACGGCGCGCGTCGGCGCCGACGCGGACCTCGATCCCGCGTCCCGCACGGCGGCCACGGCGTGGGCCCGGCACGTCGTGGCACGCCGGGGTGCCAACGCCCGCGTCGCCGTGGTGCTCACACCCCCGGACCCCGACCAGTGGACCCTGGCCCTGTTGGCCATACGGCTCGACGAGCCCACCACCCGCCTGCCTTTGCATGACGCGAAGCCGGAGATGTTCGACGGATGCGACTGGGACCACTGGAGATCGGTCGAACTGGAGATGCTGCGCCGGGCCTGGGGAACGGAACTGCCGGACCTGTCCCGGACCATCGTGCTGGAACCATCCGGCGTCCTTGATTTCGTCGACCGGGTCGCGCCCAGATTGCAGGGTGCCGGCTTCGACGTGATCGCCCCGGGCGGGCTGTTGCGGGCCAAGCAAGTGCGCCGTCGGCTGTCCCGCTCCGGCGAAGGGCCCGGGTTGTTCGCCATCGACCAGCTCGGCCTCGAAGCCTCGGTCCTGATCGATGGCGTGGAGGTCACCGCTGAGGACGCCCTGCGGCTGGCCGCCGCCAAGTCGGAACTTGTGTCGGTGCGGGGCAGGTGGCTGCGCATCGGCCCCCGCGATGCTGAACGTCTCGCGGCGCTCCTGCGACGGCTGCAGCGACCGGTCTCCCCGCAGACCTACTCACGGACCCGGCCTTCGAAGGCATCGAACTCGACGCCCGGCAGGTCCTGCCGACCGGCCTCAAGCCCGCACGCTCACTTCCCCCGCCGCGGGTGGACGCCACGCTGCGTCCCTACCAGCACGCGGGTCTGGAGTGGCTGAGTTGGCTGGCCGACAACGAGGTCGGGGGGGTCCTCGCCGACGACATGGGACTGGGCAAGACCCTGCAGGTCCTGTCCTGGATCCAGGTCGACCATCCCGGGCCGACTCTGGTGGTGTGTCCGGTCACGCTCGTGGACACCTGGGCCCGGCAGGCCGAGCAGTTCACCCCGGACCTGACCGTGGCGGCCTTCCACGGGTCGGACCGCGGGCACGTCACCGAACGACTACATGCCGATGTCGTGGTCACCACCTACGGTCTGCTCGCCCGCGACGAGACCTTGGCGGAGATCCGCTGGCACCGCGTCGTGCTCGACGAGGCGCAGGCCATCAAGAACCCGGACACGCACGCCGCGCGAGCGGCGCGCGCCCTCGACGCCAAGCACCGGCTGATCGTCACCGGCACACCCGTGGAGAACCACCTCGGCGATCTGTGGTCGCTGATGGCGTTCGCACATCCCGGCCTGCTGCCGCGCCGCAAGCGCTTCAAGGAGTTGTACATCAACGGCGAGAAGGAGGACCTGGCCCGGCTGCGGGCGGTCACAGCGCCGTTCATCCTGCGCCGCACCAAGACCGACCCGGGCATCCTGGACGACCTGCCCGACCGCGAAGTGATCCGGGACGACTGCACCTTGACCCGCGAGCAGGCCGGCGCGTACGAGGCCGTGGTCGCCGACATGATGGGCGCACTCGAGCAGTTGCGCGCCGCTGCCGCCCAGAAGGAGGCGGGCAAGCCGGAGATGGGCCGCCGGGGAGCGGTGCTGGCCGGCATCTCGCGGCTCAAGCAGATCTGCGTCCACCCGTCCCTGCTCACCGAGTCCCGCCGGGGCCTCGGAGAACGATCCGGGAAGATCAGCCGGCTGGTGGCGTTGTGCGGGCAGGTCATCGACGAGGGCCAGGCCGTGGTCGTCTTCACGCAGTTCGCCTCGTTCGTCTCCGACTTGGCGGCGCATCTGCGCACGGAGTTGGGCGTGGAGGTGGCCACCCTTACCGGTTCGGACAGTCGCACTGCCCGCTCCCGGACGGTGGCGGCCTTCAGCGCTCCCCGACGGCCCCGATCCTCATCGCATCGCTCAAGGCCGGCGGCACAGGCCTGACGCTGGTGCGGGCCAACCACGTCATCCACCTGGATCGCTGGTGGAACCCCGCTGTGGAGGATCAGGCCTCCGACCGGGTGTGGCGGATCGGCCAGAATCAGAAGGTGATGGTGCACGTGCTCGTCTGCCCGGGAACCATCGAGGAACGCATCGACGAGGCACTGGCCGGCAAGCGGGCACTGGCATCGACCGTGGTCCGCTCCACCGAGGCCGCGATCACCGAGATGACCGATGGCGAACTGAGCGATCTGGTCTCGCTGGTGCGCGAGCGGGTGCTCGCATGAGGCGCCGCGGCGGCTGGTTCGAAGCTGCGCCCCGGCTCGCGGTCGAGGGCGGTGTCACGGTGGCCAAGCCGGGCAACGTGACGCGACCCGAGGCCCAGGACCTCGTCGACGCCGCTTTGATGGAGACCAACCCCTCGATCCTCGCCAGGGGGCGCACCTACGCCCGCAAGGGCCAAGTCATCGACGTGCAGTGCGAGCCGGGCAGTTTCACCGCGCGCATCCAGGGCAGCGATCGCCGGCCCTACCTCGTGCACCTGCAGGCCGTGACCATCTCCGGGTCCGACCGGGTGGTTGCCGAATGCACATGTCCTTACACCTGCGACTACGACTGGTGCAAGCACGCCGCGGCGCTGGCCTACGTCGCCGCGTTCCTGCTGGACAACGACGAGGGGATGCGGACGCGGTGGGCCGGGGTCGAGGCCGGGGAGGTGCCGCTGGTGGATCCGCTCGAGTCCGAGGAACTGGTCGCGCTGCGGGCGACGCCGCCGCTGGTGGACCCGCAGGAATTGCTCAGCCGCGCGGAAAGTGTGGTCCCATATCCCCACCGCTGAGCGACAACACACGCGGTTGAGGTCACGAGAACGGAGGAACTTCATGTCGGGTGGGAACTGGAAAGAGCTGTACCTCGCTGCCCGCGACGGCGACCTCGAACTGGTGAGATACCACGTGCAGATGGGGGTCGACGTGAACTACGCGCACCCCGAGTTCATGTCCACCCCCCTGGTGGCATCGATCTTGTCCGGTCAGCAGCAGGTCGCGCAGTACTTGTTGGACAACGGGGCCGACCCGGACCTGTTGTCGGAGTTCGACGGCGTCACACCCACCGAAGCCGCAGCCCAGGTCGGGATGGCCTTGCGACGGCGGTGACCTGCCCGCGACAGCACGGCGTCACACTCGCGACTGACCCTTGTCTGACGAACGGTCCCGGGGACACCATGAACCGAGCACACCAAACGAAAGGTCACACGATGGACGACCGGGGCAACGGTTTCACCCAGGAGGAAGTGGCGGCCATGAAGCAACGCGCGGCGGAACTGCGCGCTGAGGGACGAAAGGGCGCCAAGAAGGCCGACGGTCTGCAGACCCTCCTCGACCGGATTGCCGCCATGGCCCCGCGAGACCGTGCGCTGGCCGAGCGGGTGCACGTGGTCGTGACCACCTACGCCCCGCATCTGAATCCCAAGACCTGGTACGGCATGCCCGCTTACGCCAACGCCGAGGGCAAGGTCGTGGTGTTCTTCCAGGACGCCGGCAAGTTCAAGTACCGCTACTGCACCCTGGGCTTCCAGGAGGACGCCCACCTTGACGATGGCGACATGTGGCCGATTTCCTACGCGCTGATCGACTGGACCCCGACCGTGGAGCAGCGGGTCGTCGATCTCGTCACGGCCGCCGCCGGCTGATCACTCGGCCACAGCGTCCGGCAGGCGACTCCCGCGGCGGGTCTGGGGACCACTGAGCCGCACGATCCGCAGCGCCGCGGGCACCAGTTCGACCACGCTGATCGTGACCATCACCCCCGCGACGACGGCCAGCAGGGTGCCGACGTGCTGCGGGGTCATCACGGCGGCGTACCGCGCGGCGATCAGGACGCCGAGGATCTCTCCACCCGTTGCGATCGCTGTGAAGGCGAATGCCCGTCGGCGGCTGCCGCCGGCGGCGATCACCGGCGCCGCGACCGCGAGGCCCTCAGGGATGTTCTGCAACGCGATGACGACCATGCTCAACACCGCCGCGTCCAGCGAGAGCATTGCCACGGTCACCGTGATGCTGCCCTCGGGAATGTTGTGCAAGCCGATGACCAGCGCCACCACCAAGGCGGTGCGCGCCAGGTGGGAATGGGCGGAGAACACCCTGCGGACGACCAGAAGCGTGGCCAGGGCGACGCCGGAGCCGAGCAGGAAGAGCCAACTCACTTCTGCGGTGGACAAGCCGGATGCTCGCGCGTCCGGCACCATCTCCAGCGCGGCCAGAGCCGTCATCGCGACAGCAGCGAAGACGAGCCCGGAGGCTTGGATCAGGGGGGGCCACGAGCGCCTGGCCGCAGCCATGAGCCATCCGATCATGGTGGCGAGGGCCGCCAGCACCCCAGCAGGATCCCAACCCACAGCGGGGCCGGCGCGTGGGTGGACAGCAGCAGCGAACCCCAGGACCACGCCGGTTCGCCGGGACCGCCGTACTCGCCCACCATCACCCACCACTTCCTGCTGGACACTTCCAGCGTACGCCCCGGCACGACGCCGGGAACGCTGTCGGTGGAGCCCTCTGCGTTCACTGGCAGCACCATGACGGATGCCCATGGCGGCTCATCTGGGCGTGATCCCCTCCAGCGGCCGCGCGTTCGTGCCGATGAGATTCCCGAGGCGGACGCCCAGCCGCCCGATGACGACGAGGTGGTGGTCCGCTATGGACGAGGCAGTCGCTGACGGTCCACGTCCCGGTGCCGTCCCGGCCATGCATCGCGCCATCGACACCGCAGTGCAGCGGCGCTGGGCGCTCGGCGTATGGCTGATCGGGGTCGTGTGCCTGCTGGCGATGGTCATGCCTGCCGGCACACCGGCACATGTGATCCTTCTTCATGCCTCCAACGCCACGGCCGTGCTCGTGATGCTGTGGGCCGCGGTCAGGATGCCGCCGGGTGCGAGGGCCGTCTGGTGGAGCCTGTGTGTGTACGTCTTGCTGACCGCGTCCGGTGACGTCGTGTACGACGTGTACCAGTACCACTGGGACATGGAGCCGTTCCCCAGCGCCGCGGACGGGCTGTACTTCGCGTCCTACCTGGCACTCATCACGGCACTGGTCATCCTGGTCCATCGACGGCAATCGGGGCACAACCGGGAGACGTGGATTGACACCGCCGTCATGACGCTCGCCGCGGCGTGCTTGGTGGCCACCGTGGTCGTCGTGCCGATGCTGAACGACAGCGGGGTATACGATCTGTCCACGGCCATGGCCGTCGCCTACCCCCTGCTCGACGTGGTCGCGCTTTCGGTGATGATCCGCCTGCTGATCGACGTGGAGCGCATGAATCTGGCGCTGAGCCTGGTGGCTGTCGCGATCGCCTTGACGCTGACAGCGGACCTGGTCTTCCAGAGCCTCGTCGCGCAGGGCGTGGTGGAGTCCGCCCCATCCTGGGTGGACGTCTTGTACTTGGCATCCAACCTGCTGATCGCCGCAGCTGCCACGGCCCGGGGAGCCGCTGGCATCGCCAGGCGCGCCCGGAGCACACATCGCACCAAGGCCCGTCTCATCGGTCTGGCGGTGGCTGCGTTGACGGCACCGTCACTGCTCGCCTACTCGGTGTGGAGCGAGGTCGGATCGGGGGCGCGCCTGCTGGCTGTGGCATCCATCGCCGTCATCCTGCTGATCCTGTGGGGGTCGTTGATTCTGATCTCGATGGTCGAGCAGCAATCCGCCCTGCTGTCGGACCTGGCGCGCAGGGATGGGCTCACCGGCCTGCCCAACCGGCGTACCTGGGACTTCGCCCTCGGTCGTGCTGCCGATCGCAGTGCGGAGCAAGGCATACCGCTGACCGTGGCAATGCTCGACCTCGACCACTTCAAGGCATACAACGACCGCCACGGGCACCCCGAGGGCGACAACTTGTTGATTGCCTGCGCCCCGGTATGGGCCGCATGCCTGGCACCACCTGCACTGCTCGCCCGCTATGGCGGTGAGGAGTTCGCGGCTCTCATGCCTGGATTTCAGCTGGACGACGCACGACCTGTGCTTGACCGCCTGCGCGCGGCGACTCCGGTCGGCCAGACCGTCTCCATCGGGTGTGCCGAACGTGCACCCGACGAGCCCATCGTCCAGACCCTCCAGCGCGCCGATCAGGCGCTGTACACGGCGAAGTCCAGCGGCCGCGACCGCGTTGTGGCACACCAGCCCGATCGGCTGGAGGTGGAGGCCTAGCGCGCAACGTGGACGCCTCCTCCAGCGCGCCCGGTCTACAACTTGGCCAGCCCGCCGACGAGCAGGAACAGCCCTATCAACGCCAGCACGACCGCGGCCACTGCGGCGTTGTTCCGCTGCAGCCACTCACGTGCGGTGCTCAGCCGCTCCAGAGTGCCGTCGCCACCCACGAGGAACACGACCAGCGGTGCCACCACACTGGCAGCACCCACGCCGACGAACACGACGATGGCGCCTGCGGAGCCGGCGATCCCCACATCGCTGGTCCCCACCGCCAGCCCGGCGGCAAGGGCCATCAGAAGTTCCTTGGGGTTGGCCGCCGACATCAGCACGCCGAACCTGACGGCCTCCCGCGGCCCGGCGTCCATGATCGCCGCCAGCCAGCGGGGAGTTGACTGCGCACCCCGACCCGACCACATCTTCACGGCCATCAGCACCAGCACCGCGCCCAGCGCGACCCGTAGCCAAGCCGCCCACCCGCGGGTCTGCTCCTGGTCATCGATCAGCCCCGCGAGCAGCGCGAAGACCACCGTCGCCGCCGTGACGCCCAGCACCCAGGTCACGACGTACGTCACCGACGTCGGGCGCGGACGCGGCGTGAACAGGAAGACGACGGCCATGATGACGGGCAACGGCGACGCGAACACCCCGATAGCGAAGGGCAGGATCTCCATGATCAAAGTCGCCACCCGGCCATTGTGGGGCGCCAGTCCCACCCAGTCCTGCCAAGCGTCCGCGGCGTAGGGTCTGTGACACAGCACCGGAGGAGGACACAGTGCGCGCCATCGTCCAAGACCGCTACGGCCCCTACCGCGAGGTGCTCGGCGTCCGGGAGGTCCCGCGACCGGCCGTCGGCAGCGGGCATGTGCTCGTGCGGGTGCGGGCCACCTCGGTGCACGCCGACGTGTGGCATGCAGTCAACGGGATCCCGTACGTCCTGCGGCTCATGGGGGCAGGAGTCCGGGCACCCAGGCAAACCGTGCCCGGCACGGACCTGGCCGGCGAGGTGGTCCAGGTAGGCGCCGGGGTGGGCCGGGTGGCGCCCGGCGACCGGGTCTTCGGCGAGGTCACTGGCAACAACCAGTGGAGCAACGCCGGGACGTTCGCCGAGTACGCGGCCGTCGACGCATCCCTGCTGGCGCCGATCCCGGACCACCTGTCATTCCAGGAGGCAGCGGCCGTTCCCACCGCCGCCCTCATCGCCCTGATGAACCTGCGCGACCAGGGCCGGGTCAGCGCCGGTCAGCGGGTCCTGGTCAACGGAGCAGGCGGCGCGGTCGGGGTGTGGGCTGTGCAACTCGCGAAGGTGTTCGGTGCGGAGGTCACCGCCGTCGATGCCCCCAAGAAACTCGACCTGCTGCGCGAACTCGGTGCCGATCACGTCATCGACTACACGGAGCAGGACTTCACCGGCATGGGCGTTCGCTACGACATGGTGTTCGACATCGTGTCGCAGGCTTCGTTCCGGCAGGTCCGGCGAGCGCTGGAGCCGGATGGCACCTTCGTGTTCATCGGTCACGACCATTACGGCCGCTCGGGTCACCGCGTGCTCGGCAGCCTGGGGCGGGTGCTGCCGCTCATGGCCGCTTCCCCGGTCGTGAAGCAACTTCCCGGCATCCGCAGCGGCCACTCCCGGGATGAGAACTGGGCAACCCTCGTCGACCTCCTGGCCCACCACAGGATCCGCCCGGTGGTCGACGAGCGGGTCTTCGCCTTGGAACGGGCCGTTGATGCCCTCGACTACCTGGCCACGGGGGCAGCGAAGGGCCGCGTGATCCTCACTGTGTGAGCACTGGCCGCGACGTTTCCGCCGGGTTGGAGAACACACGTATGTTGTCCAACGCGGTGAACGAACTCCAACGCCGCCGATCGCGTGCGCCCGTCGACAGCTCAGGTCGCGGGCACGTACCGCAGCGCCACAGCTCCTGAGTCGTAGTCCAGCCTGCCCACCGGCTTCAGATCCACACGCTTCGACAGCCCGGCGAACAAGGACGGACCATGCCCCACAAGCACGGGATGCACCACGAACTCGTACTCATCGATCAACCCCATTTCCGCCAATGCCATCGGCAGCATCACCCCGCCCACGTACAGTCCCTCACCGGGCTCCCGCTTGAGATCGACGATGGCACTGCGCAGGTCGCCTCGGATGAGTTCGGCGTTCCAGTCGACGCTGTTCAAGGTGCTCGACACGACGTACTTCTTCGCGGCGTCGATCGTACGGGCGAAGGGGTCCGTCCATGTCGGCATTGGACTCTGCTGCGGGAGGCGCCAAGCCTGCTCCATCATCTGGTAGGTCACCCTGCCGAAGATCAGCGCGTCGGCCTGCACGAGCTTCTCCATCGCACGGACGTGCAACTGCTCATCGGGGATGACCGTGCGGTGGTCACAGCATCCGTCGAGGGTGATGTTGATGGAGTACCGAAGGGGCCGCATGCCGGGAGCCTACGCTGGGTGCCGCCCTGTGGGCTTAGTACATGCAGCGACGAATCAAGCCGACGCGCTCAGCGGCTGCGGGCAGCCCGGACCACCTCGCGGATGGCGCGGGTCACCAGCCGTGGTTGCTCGAGCTGGATGTAGTGCCCGCTCTTGGTCGCGACCACGTGGCGGGCGCCCGGGACGAGTTCGGCCAGCATGTCCTGGGAGTCCTGGAACGCGCGCTCCAGTTCAGCGACGGGCCAGTCAGGTGGGAACCCGAACGGGTTCGGAAGATCCCGGGAGTGGGACAGAACCACGACCGGCATCCGCCGCAGCGGGGTGTCCGCCTGCGCCTGCTGTACCTGTGCGGCGCTGGTCTCGAGGCTGAGTCGCTCAAGTGCTGAGTAGTCCTCGAGGCCGGGCGGCGGCCCGGGGTTCAGCACAGCGGCCAAGTACTGCTCGGGCGTCAGGAAGTCCTTGTACGCGGCGACGAAGTCCTCGTTCTGGGCATCGACCGACACCAGGCCGGCAGTTGCGCGTGGATAGGTGGTCGCGTAGAGGCGGGCGACCATACCGCCGTACGAATGCCCGACCAGCACGTATGGTCCTGGCACATCGGCGGAGCGCAGCAGCGTGCGCAGATCGCCGACGATGTCACGCGCGCTGCGCGGCATCGCGACCGGGTCGCTGCGACTGCGCCGGTTGGGCAGCAGGTACGTGCCTGGGCGGTCGTACGTGCACACGCGGGTGAACCGGGCGACCGCGGGGAACACCGCTCGACCCGGCCCGAGGGGCGCCATGCTCCAGATCGCTCCGAGGTCACCGGTGCCAGCCTCCAGCACCACCGTGGGGCTCCCAGTGCCGCGGCAGCGCAGGAACATCTTGCGCCCACCCGGGATCACGACCCGTTTGGCGAAGGCACCGACCTTGTGGCCGTGCAGGGTCGTCGTTGCCACGGCCTCACCGGCGCGCAGTTCGGCGGCTGCCGGCGCCACCAGTCCGCCTGTCACGATTGCGCACGCCAGCAACGCCGATCCGGCCATTGTGGGCATCCCGCGCCCGGTCACCTCTCCGACCCTTCACTCGGTGACGCAGCCAGCGCCTGGTCGGGGGCGAGTGCGGTGGTGAGCGCCTTCTGCCCGTCCTTCGTGACCTGCACGATGAGCGCCCGGAGGTGATGCTTGCTCATCGCCTCACGCGCGACCTTCTCGATCGGCGCAACCATGCGGGGTCGGCGGTGGCTGCCTGCGAACTTGCCGAGGACGTGGGACTGGTGCTGCCCGAGCACGCGACCAGCAGTGCTGACCCTGCTGCGACGAGCACGGCCATGGCGCTCTGCCTTCCGACTTCGTGAAGCCGCCACGGCATCTCCAATCCGTCGCGAGAGTTGCCACGCAGCCCTCAGGGGGCCACAGTAGTCACCCCGCGCAGGAGGTCGCTACGGTCCTTGTCCTGTGCCACGATGACCGAATGGTCACCCGCGGCGTCCTGAGCGCGCTTGTCGCTCTGACGGTGGGCGCGGGGCTCGTGGCAGGACCCGCCCTTGGTGAGGCGGACCTCTCCGTGACCCGTAGTGCCCAGAAGTTCACCCCGGTGATCCAGAAGGTGCAGGCACAGCCACGCTGGTTCGAGGGCGACGACGGACGCGTCCATCTTCAGTACGAAGTCCTGCTGATGAATGCCAGCCCGCTGGCCGTTGAGGTGAACTCGGTCGAGGTGCTCGACGGCGGCGGCCACCTTGTGCGGCGGCTGTCCGGAAAGGCACTGGAATCCGCGATGGGATGGGCGGACGCCACGACCACTCGGATGCTGGAGTCACACGCAGTCGTGCCGGTCTGGATCGATCTGACGTTTCGCAGGCGCAGTTCGCTTCCCACACGCGTGAAGCAGCGCCTTACGGTGTCCCTTCCGGAGGGTCTGCCTGTGGGCCCCAAGGTGACGGACACCTCGAAGAGCGTCGAGGTCGCACCAAATGCGGCGAGGGTCATCGCACCGCCGCTGCGCGGGAAGAGGTGGGTAGCGATCGTCGGCGGCCACCGGCGGGCCTTGCAGCCGGTCAACGGCCGTCTGGAACTGGGTCAGCGATTCGCCGTCGACTTCTCGGCCCAACTCGATCGCAGCGGCGTCTCGGGGCGCGGCAACCCCTCGCGCAACTCCAGTTACTTCAACTACGGTCAGCCCCTCCTGGCCGTCGGTGACGGGACGGTCGTGGCGGCCGTCGATCGCTATCCCGACCAGATCCCGAATGCTCCGGAACCCGTCAGCTTGGCGGCGGCAGACGGCAACCACGTGATCATCAGACTCGCTCGCGGCGTGTACGCGGCGTATGCCCACATCAAGCCGGGGACAGTGCGGGTGCGTCCCGGCCAACGGATCAAGGCGGGGCAGGTCCTGGGAAGGCTCGGGAACTCCGGTGCCACGACCGGCCCCCACCTGCATTTCCAGTTGATGAGTCGGCCGTCCCTGCTCGACGCGGATGGGTTGCCGTTCGTCGTGCACCGGTTCCGTTTCGACGGACGGGCACCTTCTCTGGAGGCGTTCATCGACGCCGACCGGGAGGGTACGCCGGTACTGTTCGATCGATCAGGGGCGGGCGATCGCCGTGATCAGGGCTTCACCGGACTCGACGTCGTGTCCTTCCGCTGACAAGCCCGGCCTGACCCGCGGACCGCTAGCCGGAAGATGCGAAAGGCCGCTGGTCCGGCGTGCACACCGAGCCCGGCTGCGGCGTGATCAGATCCACCAGATACTCCACGCGCGCCCGCTCGACGCACTCGCTCAAATCCTGATAGCTGACGTGGCCGTAGCCGTCATGTGTGAGCAACACGGCATTACCCAGACGGCGCTGGGCACGCACCGCGTTGTGGTAGGGCGTATTGGGGTCGTACCGGGTGCCGATCAGCAGGATGGGGTTCTTGGTCGAGGCGTTCCACGGCCCGCGGTAGTTGTCCTGTCCGGCAACCGGCCATGCAGCGCAGGGCGCCCAGAGCCACCAGCCGTTCACCCTGCCCTGCATGTGGCTGATCCGGTTGAGGCGTCCGATCACCTGCGGCCACGCCCCCAACCCCTTGCTCGCCGGGGCATCGGCGCACTGGATCGCCGCGGACGTTGACGCGCCTGCCCAGCCTGCAGGAGTGAGGAACGGGCTGGCTCCGATGTGGAGGGCTGACGCGTCGCCGCTCAGCGCCGCGCTCAGCGCCGCCGCGTTCGCAGGCCACAGGGCCGGATTGCGCAGCGGTTCGAACTGCGACAGCAACAGGTCGCCCTCACTCAGAACCCCGGGCGGGCTGGCGTCGGGGGCCGGAACCGGTGAGCGCCGTGCCCGCTGGAACAGTCGGTGCACGAGCTTCGCAGGCGGGCGGGCCCTACCTGCGAGCGCACAGCGGTCAGGACCGGCTCGCCGACACAGGTCGAGGAACTTCGCGAAGACCTCATCGGCTCCGCTCACACTGCTCGCGGCACGCGCCTCCGCGTTGCGGACGTACGGCACGGGGTCGACAATGCCGTCGAGCAGCATCGCCCTGACCCTCCCCGGATACATGTTGGCGTAGGTCTGCCCCAAGAAGGTGCCGTAGGAAAGTCCCACGTAGGTCAGTTCACGATCGCCGACTAGGCCACGGAGGTGGTCGAGATCACGCGCGGTGTCCGCAGTCGAGATGTGGGGCAGCAGCCAACCACTGACCTGTCCGCACCGGCGCGCCAGCGAGGCGGTCTTGCGCCGGAACGACCGGGACTGCGCCGTGGTCGTGGGGATGGAAACACCTGCCCAGAACCTCGCCGCGCTCCTCTCGTTGCGGAAGCAGCGCACCGGCGTGCTGGCGTTGGTGCCGCGGGGATCCCAGCTGACCACGTCGAACCGGCCATCCCCCCAGCCGTCCAGATCGTCGCCCGCGCCCTTCACCAGTCCGACGCCCGAACTCCCCGGCCCACCCGGGTTGATGAACATCGAGCCGAGTCGCTGGTCGGGACGGCTGGCGAGATGGCGGATTACCTTCAGGCTGATCGTGCGTCCACGGGGCCGATCCCAGTCCAGCGGAACGCGAATCCGGGCGCATTCAAGTCGCTCCCCGCAACTGCGCCAAGTGATGGACATCGCTGGAGACGGCGAGTCCGGCACGCTGCCGGCCGCAACACCACCGATCAGAGTCGCGGCCACCAGCGCCACCGCCAGAACGGAGGCAAGGCCAAGCCGCCACCGAACAAGGGACGTCGGCCGCACTGTGGTCATGAGGAGCATCCCTTCACAGCGGATCCCCCACACTACCCGCGCGGCGACACCGCGGATAGTCTCCGGAACCCGGCCCTACTGCACCACGACAGTGGGCTTGCTCCCCGCTGGACCGAAGACCGCCAGGTAGGACCCTGCCGGCGCCTCGGTGGTCGCCGTGGCTCCCGCACCGGACTCCAGCAGCGACAACTTCTCGTCGTAGAGTTTCCACTCGCCTTGGCCGGAGACGGTCACGTTCGAGTCACTGGGGACCCGGCGCCACTCGACATGACCTTCTGCGCCGACGGTGACCGCATTGCTGCCGGCGGAGAGGCTGGTCACAGTCGCAGCCGATTGCAGGAGGCTGCTGCTGAACCTCAGGTACTCCTGCCCGTCATGCTGTGAGAACTCGAAGTCGTACATGTCCCGCCCCGTCATCAGCGGAACCTCGACGAACATCGATCCGAAGCTGTCGCTGGCCATGGCATCGAACGGCACCGAGTCGACGAGCGCCCCCCGGGCCAGGAGGTAGCCGGACAGGCCTGGAATGTCTGCGATCTCGACGGAAGGCGGACCGCCGAAGCTCCAGAAGATCGAACTCGGATCCTCGTTGGCCAGCAGCCACTGGCTGCCCACACGATTGCGCCAGACCGGCGACAACGATCCCCCCGGCCGCACGCGCTGGCCGATGGTCGCCTGGGCGCGGAACGTCCCCGTTCCCCCGATCGCGCGTGACACAAGGTAGGTGCGATCCCAGGCCTTGACCAACCTGATCGACTGACCCGGGTTCTTCGTGGCCCAGAAGGCTCCCCCGGCCCGTCGCACGTACCGACCTGGTTGACGCTCCCACGTGCCGTCGGACAGCAGCGAGAACCGTAACGATCGACCCTTGCCCTCGGTCACCTTGACGGCCACGTTCTGCGCCAGGTACATCCCGGTTACCCGCTTGACCTGCTTCGGTGTCGGCTTGTCCTTGGCGGGCTTGTCGGTGGAGATCGGCTTGGGCATCTGCTTGACCGCACCGGTTTCGACCAGGGCATTGAGCAGTACGGTCGCCCCGATGGTCTCTGCACTGCCCGAACTGAAGGTCAGTCCGGCGCCCTCGACAACCACCGCCAGCCCGTGGTCCGGCGCGACCATGAAGGCGGCGTGGTACTGGACCAGATCGCCGCCCTTGGTCCAGCCGCGGACCCCGACGGACTTCAGCGCGGGGTCCTCGACGGAGTCCCAACCGAGCCCGTAGCGGAAGGCACTCGGCGGCGCGGCCCGCAGGGTCGTGGTCGTCTGATCGGTGCCCATCTGCTGCACAGCGGAACTCGACAGGATGCGCTTGCCCCCGACGACACCGTCTCCGGTGAAGATCATGGCCAGCCGGGCCATGTCGTCAGAGGTGGACAGCATGCCGCCCGCAGCAAGGATGTTGGGGACCTGGAGCGGATCGACCTTCCCCTTCTGGATGACCGGAGCGACATTGCGGGGCAGCGGCGTCGAGGTCAGATAGACCGAGTTCTCCATGCCCAACGGTTTCAGGATGTTCTTGGCGACGTAGTCCGCGTACGGCACGCCGGAGACCCGCTCCACCACCAGTCCCGCCAGCGTGAAGCAGTCGTTGCAGTACACGTTCATGGCACCCGGTGTGGTCTTCAACCGTGAATCCCGCAGGCCGCGCAGGACTCGGTCGACGTAGGAACCTACGGGCTTGTAGGTGACCCCGTCGGCATAGTCCGTGCCGGGCAGCCCGGCGGAATGGTTGAGCAGCATCCGGACGGTGATCTGCCGGTACTGCGGCGACGCCATGCTGAAGTCCGGGATATAGCGGACCACAGGTGCGTCGAGGGAGACCTTACCGGCGTCGACCAACTGCATGACGGCGATCGCGGTGACCGTCTTGCCCACGGATCCGACCCCGTACATGGCTTTGGGAGAGGGTTTCTTGCCGGCGGTGTTGCCGCGCCCGAAGGTCTGGCGCCACACCACCTTGCCGTTGGCGACCAGCGCCACCGACGCCGAGGTTGCGCTCGTCTGCTTGAGCGCGGACCGGACCGCCTTGCGGCCCTCCTTGATCGTCGTGGTGAACGTCGGAGCCGGTTGCTTGCTCGCGGTTTCCGAGGCCTGGACGGCGGGCACGCCGCCAAGGACCGTCGCGGTGGCGACGGTGGCCAGCAGGATCTTGGTGATGCGCATTTCGTCAGCCCCTCACGTCACGCAGGGCTGCGTGCACGAGATCGACCCTAAGCGACGCAGGGTGGTGATGCCCGGTCTGGCCGCGATCAGGACCACAGGCTCGGTCCATTGTCGGTGCCTGGCGCGACAAGCCGCAAGACAGTCTCGGCCACCAGCGCCGAGGCATCGTCGAGCGACAGGCCGGCCTGACGCAACGTGTTCAGCGTGACCGGGTGCGTGAGTCCGAATACCGCGCTGCGCACACGATCGTCGGCCAGCGCCGGACCCAGGACCCGCGTGTACAACGCACCGACCGCCTCCCAGAAGTTCGCTTGCCCGTCGCGCAGCGCCTGGTTGTCCATCTCGTACCGGAAGACCTCGAACCACGGCGTGCTGCGGTCGTAGAACGCGAACACCTCCCGGACCAGGCGCCGCACCCGCGGGGCATGCCCGGACTCGGTCCACTCGCGGTCGTCGGGAATCCGGATGTCCTCGGTCAGGCGCGACACCACAACGCGAGCGAGTTCCTCGGCCGTTCCGAAATGATTCAGGATCGTCGCGGGCGACACATCGGCCCGGCGGGCGACAGTCTGCAGGCTCGTGGCACCGATACCGCGCTCGCGGTAACTGGCCAGGGCTGCGTCCACGATTCGCTCGCGGGTGCCTGCGGCCCGGGCAGCCCGCACCGTCATCGAATACGGCCTCCGCGCCATCCCTCTCCCCTACTAATTGACTGAATGGTCTATTGACTGAATATTGCGTTCATCGTAATGTCGGGGACGCCGGCCGTCAAACCACTGGAGGCTCCGATGTCACAGCTCGTACCGACCCGGGTGGGCACGCTGCGAGTGGACGTGCAGGACGCTGGCGACCACCTTCCGGCCGCCCTGCTCTGGCACAGCCTGTTCGTCGACGAACGCAGTTGGGAGCGCGTCGTCCCCTACCTTTCGCGGGACCGGCGGCTCATCAATGTGAGGGGACCCGGCCATGGCGGGAGCGGCGACGCCGGCCATCGCTACTCGATACTGGACTGCGCCGAGGCCGCGCTGGAGATCCTCGACATGATCGGTGTCCAGGGCCCTGTTGACTGGGTCGGCAACGCGTGGGGAGGCCACGTCGGGATCGTGTTCGCGGCGAGCCATCCGGACCGGATCCGAACCCTGGTCACGGCCGGGACCCCGGTCCACCCGTACCCGCTGTCCGGCAGGTTGAGCACCCAAGCGATGGTTGCCGTCTACTGGCTCCTCGGCCCCGTCGGTTACCTCACCAACGCTGTGGTCGAGGCCCTGCTCTCCGAATCGACCCGTGCCGAGGACACGCCCGCTGCCGACCTCGTCCGGGACTCGTTCATGCGCGCTGATCGACATGGCATGGCCAATGCCGTGGTCTCCATCTCCCTCAGACGACCCGACCTCACTCCCCTGCTTCCCGAGGTGCAGGTGCCCACTCTGTTCATCACCGGTTCGGACCACCCGGACTGGTCACCGGAGCAGGTGCGGGCGGCCGCGGCCCTGCTCCCGCGCGGATCCAGCCACGTGATCGACCGTGCCGCGTATCTCGTGCCGCTAGAAGCACCCGCCGAGTTCAGCGGCTGCGTGCGCGAGTTCTGGGCAATCCATCCTGCAGGAGCCGCCCGCGTCGACTGAGCGGGGGCTAGTCGAGGGACCAGAACCGAACCCCGTACGCATCGAAACCCCATGTCGTACGTGGCCACCACCTCCATCTCGTTGGTGCGCATGACCGCCGCGTGCAGCGCGTCCCGCACGGATCCGCCGTGCTCGCGCAGGAGGTCCAGGCACCTGTCGGTGTCGGCGAGGGTGACGGGCAGGACCTCGGCGCAGAGCTGGACCATCAGGGCATACACCGTGCCGGCTACCTCCGGCAGGCCAAGCCGGTGGTAGCGGTGCAAGATCTCCTGCAGAACCTCCGTGCTGGTCACCGCGTGGATCTCGCCGCGCTGGACGCGGCCCAGGAACCGCAGGCAAGGATCCTTGTGCGGATGAGGCGCCCCGGCCGCGTACATAGGGATGTTCGAATCGACGAAGACCTTCATCCGTACCGCGCGTCGATCTCGGCGACCATCTGCTCGATGTCCGCGGTGGGTGCGTTGATCCCTGCCAGCGTGGCCACGGGGTCCGCGTCGGCGATGCGCTGTGCTAGCGCGGCCTCGATGGCACTTCTCACGAACTCCCCCTTGGAGACACGTTCACGCGCTGCGGCCTGAGCCAGTGCCAGATCCAGCTCCTCTGGGATGAGGACCTGCAATCTGTGGCTCATATGCTCATGTTAGTCAGTGTGTAGTGACTGGGTCCAGGGCCGTGAATGCGCTGCCTCGGCGGACAATGGCGGTACATCGATTTGGGAGGTCCTCCATGGCCGCATTCCTCGCCCGTCGGCGCACCGCCGTCATCGCGTTCATCATCGGCCTGCTCCTTGCCAGTGCTGGCACGGCGACCGCTGCCCGCCTCATCACGAGCAAGGACATCAAGAACGGCACCATCAAGGCGAAGGACCTGTCCAAGCCCCTGCGGAGCAAGCTGAACGCACCGGGTCCGCAGGGCCCCAAGGGCGACACGGGCGAGCGGGGCGCAGCTGGCCCGAGTTGGGCCGCTGCCGGCACGGCCGGTCCGACGAGCACGCAGAACACCCCCGACCTCACTGGCTACACGGTCGCCGGCTACCCCCAGACGTTCACGGTGCCGGAGTCCGGGCCGGTCCTCGCCTCCACCTCCGTGAGCATCACGATCACCTGCGACGGCCCGGACAGCCCCACGTACAACTGCGGCACGAACTGGGCGCTGGCGATCGACGGCCAACCCCTCAGGGGCAGCGGGTTCGGCAGCAGCGTCTCCAGCCCGGGGGGGCCGACAACGCGTGAGTTGACACTCTTCGGGACTCTGGCGGATCTGCCCGCCGGCGAACACACGCTGCGCGTGTACACCAAGCAGTTCCTGGATGGTGGCGCATCCGGCAGCGTGTCGGTGGCCTCCTGGGCGTTCAGCGTGCAGCGCGTGGGCTCGGTGCAGTGACACTCTGAGAACCCATTCCGGCTCGGGTTCCAGCGGGGATTCGTTCGGCACCCAGCACCGGCATGGAACCATTGCGCCATGAAGCCACTGCTGTCCCTCGCGTTCACCGCCACCCTTGTCGTCGCCGCCACTGCACTGCCCGCGCCGGCGTCGGCCGCTCCCAAAGCCTGCGATGGGGTTCCCAAGCAGAAGATCACCAAACTGAAGGCCGACAACACGAGTTGCGCGACAGCGCGCAAAGTCGCCAAGGGCTGGAAGCGCACAGGGCCGTCGAAGGGTTTCAGTTGCGGCTACTACCCCATCACGAACAACAAACAGATCGAGACGGTTCGCTGCGCGAAGGACGAGGCGATCGTGACGTTCAAGAAGCGATGGATCGGGCAAATGCCGTTCCCGACGCTCCCCCCGATCCAGTTGCCCTCTGTGAGCGCAAACTGACGGCGTCTACATCAGTCCGGCGGACTCGAGGGCCTGCCTTGCTGCGGCTTTGGAGCCGCCCAGCGTGATCTTGTAGGTCTTGCCGGTCGTCTTGAGGATCAACATGTCCGATCCGACACCACCCTCGGGCCCGGCGGTTGTCTTCACTCTCACCTTGGACACGGTGGCCCGGTCGACTGCGAAGTTCGCGGCGTTGTCCGCGAGCACCCCGTCCGGTCCCGTCTGAAGGTAGCGCTGGACGAGTCTGTCGTAGACGTGCGGGTTGGCCATCAACTGCCCCATTCGCCCTTTGCCCTCATCCTTGGCCTCGCCGCGCGCCTGGTCGGACAGTTCCTTCATCCGATCGACTGTGATGCGCGCGAACAGGATGCGGTTGTTGGTGATCACCAGGGAGTGCTGGCGGCTCTTCACCCCCAGGAAACCGGCCCTCAGAGTCACGTTCGGGATGACCGACAGGATTCGCTCCGTCGTCCCATAGGGGTATTCGATCGTCATCGACGACTCCTTCCGACCACGCGGGTGTCCCCTCCGAACCCTTCTTCAAGGCTACCCCGTCGGGCCGGTGCCATACGGCAAGGCCGTCGCGGATCGCCTACCATCGCTGTGTGTCTGACGACCGCTCCGAGGACTGCGCGGCACCGATCCGGCGGTCCGAACAGTGGTACATGCAGGGACCTCTTGGCGGAGTGCGCTCATGCCGTGCGAACCTCACCGCGTCGACAACAGTGCCACGCGGAAGCAGACTGCGGTGAGAACTCGACTGCTCATCAGCGACGTGCTCCTGGGCGGCCGCAGGACCGACGTGGTCATCGCGGGCAACCGCTTCGAGTCCATCGGCCGGCAGCAGACCGGCGACTTCGACCACGTGATCCGGTGTCACGGCCGGAAGGCTATCGTTGCGCCGTTCTACAACTCCCACACGCACGCGGCCATGACCCTGCTGCGCGGCTACGCCGACGACGTGGAACTAGCCGAGTGGTTGACCGAGCACATCTGGCCGGCGGAGGCGCGACTGACGGCAGACGACATCTACGCGGGCAGCCGGGTCGCGATCCTCGAGATGATCAAGTCGGGGACCGTCTTCTTCAATGACATGTACTGGGATCAACCCGCTACTGCCCGGGCTGCCGACGAGATGGGTGTGCGGGCAGCGATCGGCATGCTCTACCTGTCCGGCCCTGAAGGGACGCGCAACCCGCGTAGCGAGCGCAGCAACGCCGAACTCCTGGAGCTCGCACCTGATCTGCCGGACCGGATCCAGCTCTGCGAGGCACCCCACTCGGTGTACGCGGTGCCGGAGGCGATGCTGCGCGCAGCGGCCGAGGCTGCGGCGGAGTCGGGCCGGTTGCTGCACATCCATGTGAGCGAGACCCGCAAGGAGAACGCGGACTGCCTCGCGCAGACCGGCCGGTCCCCGGTCGCATATCTGGACGACCTCGGGGTCACCGGCGCGCACAGCATCCTGGCGCACTGCGTGCACCTGGCGGATGCGGATCGGGGCATCCTGGCTGAACGCGACGCGGTCATCGCGCACCTGCCGACGTCGAACATGAAGCTGTGCAGCGGCCAGTTCGACCACGCCGCCGCGCGTGCTGCGGGCATCCGTCTGACACTGGGCACCGACGGCGCTTCCAGCAACAACTCCCTGTCGATGCTCACCGAGATGAAACTGGCATCGCTGTCGGCCAAGATCCGTTCCGGGTCGCCGACCGAGGCCCCCGATCACGAGATGTTCGCGATGGCCACCGTCGCCGGCGCGCGCGCCTTCGGGATCGACGGCGGCGAGATCGCTGAGGGACGGCTGGCCGATGCGCTCCTTATCGACCTGGACCAACCGAGCCTGGTCGCGGATCACAACCTGGAGTCCAACTTGGTGTATGCGGCCGACTCGAGCGTCATCGACACCGTCATCTGCGACGGCCGGGTGCTGATGGCCGGCCGCCGTGTTCCTGGCGAGGAGGAGATCCTTGCGCAGGGCCGCGCCGCCGCGGCACGGGTCCGCGGGCGGCGTGACTAGCCAACAACCTCCGCGATCCGGGTGCCGTCTCCGTGGCCGATTCCACGGAGGTCCCAGGTTCGAACGGCGGCACAGACCGTCACCGTGATGTCGTGGCGGCCACGCCGTACGAACCCATGCTTGGGCAACGCGTTGTTGGTGCCCTCGATCGCGATCGGGACGATCGGCACCTGCGCTGCCACGGCAAGCTCGAAGGCTCGGGTCTTGCGCGCCTTCAACTCGCCGGTGGCGGAGCGAGTTCCTTCGGGGAACATCATGAGCGAACTCCCCTGTGCGAGCGCCTGCTCAATCTGCTCCATCATCTGGACGACACTGTCCCGGTTGCCCCGCTGCAACGGGATGTAGTCGTTCAGCAGCATGTTCAGCCGACACCCGGGACCTTGAAGATCTCGGCCTTGGACACCCATTTGAAGTCGGTGAACAGCCTGAACAGAACCAGGATGTCCAGCAACGACAGGTGATTGGCCACGTGCACGTGCGTTGGCGTCGCGCTCGATGAGGTCGCGGCCGTGGATCGTCACCCGCCAGGCGGGATTCAGCCACGCGTACAGCGACGCCCAGAAGCAGGTGAACAGGTGCAGCGCGCGCCGGCGCCGGTCGAACGGCGCGGTGACCGCCCAGATGACCACGGCTACGGGGAACAGCAGAGCCGAACTGATCACGACGAAGCCCCAGGGACTGGTTGATCTCCTGGGTCGCTGAGCGCATTACCGCACTCGAAGCGGAAGCCGACCGGCTCGTCGCTCTCGGCGCCGCTCGCCTCCAGCGCCTCGAGCCTGCCCCTCCGCTGCAGGCGGGGCACATCGTCATGGCCGACCCGGAGGGAAACGAGTTCTGTCGGGACTAGGTGTGACCAACGGACGCCGGTCACGCGAAGGAGCACGGAAGGGCGGGAAGCTCGAACTCATGCCCATGCACCCCAGCCCGATCGCCGACACCTCCAGGTCGGCTCCGAGCATGCGCCTGTTCATACGCGCTCTCCTGTCTTGTGTTGGATTCTTCCGGTCGGGCGGCGTGGGTCGATCTCCACGACTCGCTCCTCAGGCCTCGGGGATGTCGCGGCCGAACGCCGCCCGGGTGATCTGCTCCGGCTCGGGCCCGCCGCGGACGCCTGTGTCCAGGGCGTCGATCGCAGCGAGCTGATCGGCGGTGAGCTCGAAGCCGAAGACGTCGAAGTTCTCCGCGATCCGCGAGGGCGTGACCGATTTCGGGATGGCCTGCCGGCCCTGCTGCAGGTGCCAGCGCAACATCACCTGGGCCGGCGTCTTGTCGTGAGCGGCCGCGATCTCACCGATCACCGGGTTCTCCAGGGTGCTTGCGTGGGAGCCGTCGCGGTAGAAGGTGATTCCGCCGATGGGCGACCATGCCTGGGACAGGATCCCAAGCTCGGTGTTGACCGCGAGAAGCTCGGACTGCCGGAAGTAGGGGTGCACCTCGATCTGGTTGACCGCCGGCACGATCGACGTCACGTCCATCAGCTGGGACAGATGGTCGGGCATGAAGTTGCTGACGCCGATCGCGCGCACCTTGCCGTCGGTCAGCAACTGCTCCAGCGCCCGGTAGGCGCCGATGGTGAGTTCGAACTCGTCTGGCAGGGCCTGGTGCAGGATCAGCAGGTCGATCTGGTCGATGCCCAATTTGCCCGCGCTCTTGTCGAATGCGTGCAGCGTCCGGTCGTAGCCGTAGTCGGTGATCCAAACCTTGGTCTCGACGAACACCTCCGAGCGGTCGAGACCCGAGCGACGGATCGCCCCGCCCACCTCCCGCTCGTTGCCATACGCGGCTGCGGTGTCGATGTGCCGGTAGCCGGTGGCGAGGGCCGCCTCCACGGCTTCGATGGTCTGCTCCGCGGGGGTCTGGAACACGCCGAACCCGAGCGCCGGGATCTGCACGCCGTTGTTCAGCGTCAGCAGGGGAACGTTCGCGCTCATGGCTGCACCAGAACCTTCAGGGCGGTGCGGTCATCCATTGCCGCATAGCCCTTCGGGGTGTCATCCAGGCCGACAGTGCGGTCGAAGACCTTGCCGGGATCGACGGTGCCATCGAGAACGGCGGGCAGCAGTTGTTCGATGTAGGCACGGACCGGGGCGGGCCCTCCGGTCAGGGTGATGTTGTGGCCGAAGAGGCTGCCGAACCCGACCGGTGCCTCGTCGTACTGCGGGACGCCAACGCGGCTGATGACACCGCCGGGCCGGACGATCCCGACGGCTTGGGTGTACGCAGGCATGTGCCCGACCGCCTCGAGCACGATCTGGCTGCCGCCCCCAGTCAGCTCCCGTACGGCTGCGATGCCTTCCTCACCGCGCTCGGCGACCACGTCGGTGGCTCCGTACTCGCGGCCGAGGTCAGTGCGCACCTGGTGGCGGCCCATGAGCACGATCCGCTGCGCGCCGCGTTGCTTCGCCGACAGCACAGCGAGCAGGCCGACGGCGCCGTCTCCGATGACGGTGACGGTGCTGCCCTCGGTCACTCCGCCGCGCACGGCGGCGTGCCACCCGGTGCCGTAGACGTCGGAGAGGGTGAGCAGGCTCGCCAGCCGCGCCTCGTCGGTTTCGGCGTCCACGCCAGGGACCTTGACCAGCGTGCCGTCGGCCAGCGGGACGCGGACCGCCTCGGCCTGGCCGCCAGCGCTACCGACGCGGGGGTCGTTCCAGAAGCCGCCGTTGGCACAAGAGGTTTGCAGGCCGGCACGGCAGAACTCGCAACTGCCGCAGGAGACCGCGAACGGGGCGATCACGAAGTCGCCTGCCCTCAGCGTTGTGACTTCGGCGCCTGCCTCCTCGACAACGCCGATGAACTCGTGGCCGATGGGGGAGCCGTCGGTCGAGCTCGGCATGGAGTGGTAGGGGTGCAGGTCGCTGCCGCAGACACACGCCCGCACCACGCGCACCAGCGCGTCGGTGGGCTGCTGGATGGTCGGATCGGGGGCTTCTATCACGCGGACGTCGCCCGCGCCGTAGATGTAGGTGGCTCGCATGCCTTCATCAAACGCCCCCGGCCGCATCGGCGGGAGTGCCTGTCGTGACCGGTACTGCGAGTGCCTCCCTCCCTTTGGCTCCGACGCCTACGGTGGAGTCATGGCCGGCATCGACCTTCGCAGCGAGATTCGCGAGTTCCTCAGCACGCGGCGCGCACGGATCACCCCTGAGCAGGCGGGCCTCCCGGCGTACGGCGGGAACCGCCGCGTGAAGGGGCTGCGCCGCGAGGAGGTCGCGATGCTCGCCGGCGTCTCGGTCGACTACTACGTGCGCATGGAGCGTGGCAGCCTCGCCGGCGCCTCCGAGAGCGTCCTCGACGCGCTCGCGAACGCGCTCAAGCTCGACGAGGCCGAGCGGACCCACCTCTTCGCGCTGGCCCGGGAGAGCGGTCCCAGTTCCAGCCGCCGGAAGCGCACCCCGCCGCACCGTGTCCGTCCGGCGATCCAGCAGGTGCTGGATGCGATGACCGACGCCCCCGCCTGGGTGCGCAACGGCAGGCACGACATTCTGGCGATGAACCAGTTGGCCAGGGCGCTGTACTCCCCCGTCCTGGCCGACCCCCGCCGCCCGGCGAATACCACCAGGTTTGTGTACCTGCAGCCCGACGAAGCCCGGGAGTTCTTCGTCGACTACGACCGCATCGCCAACGACGCTGCGGCGATGCTGCGGCTGGAGGCAGGCCGCAACCCGCACGACCAAGACCTCATTCTGCTCGTCGGCGAGCTCTCCACCGGTTCCGAGTTGTTCCGGCAGCGGTGGGCCTCACACGACGTCCAGTTCCACCGCAGCGGCCGCAAGCGCCTGCGCCACCCCGTCGTCGGTCAGCTCGACCTCGATTTCGAATCGATGGAGTTGCCCTCCGAGCCCGGGCTGCATTTGAACGTCTACACCGCCGCCACCGGTACGCCGACGGCGGACGGCCTCAGACTGCTCGGCTCATGGGCGGCGTCGCAGGAGAACCTCCCCACCGAAGCAGCGGAGACCAGGTAGCCCAGGCCGCCGGAGATGATCGAGGTAGCCGTTCAGATGCTTCTGACCCGCGGCGGGCCCGGGACACCGAGCCGCGCCGTACGTTGAAACGAAGCGTCCACTCGGTCAAATGATTCAGTTCAAACTTGACCCACGCCGGGGTGGCTAGTCCCGCTCGCTGACTCATCGACCACGGTGGCGGCGTGCTTGTCTTCGGCGGGATCCTGCAGTACTGGCGGGAGGATCCACCCTGTGGCGGTTGTCCCCAGGCCTGCTTTCGGGCCTCCGACCTTGTTGCACCCTGCTCGTAGCGTGGGGTCAGGTGAGGGGAGGTGGGATGGGGTTCTTCGAGGTGTCGCGGGGGGCGTCGCGGCGGGCGCGGATCCGGTCGAAGTTGCCGACCGTGCATCCTGCGGCCCTCGATGGCATCGCCGCGCTGATCGATGACCTGCCGGATCCGGAGGTGTTGTGCGCGGAGGAGCGGGCGGGGGGCGATGGCGACGCTGGCGGTGTTGACCAACCGGTTGCAGTCCTACCTGAGTTCGGTGGCCAGGTGGCTGATGTGCAGAAGGATTCCCGGGTGCTGGGCGCGGGCACCACGGGCACGTTGGTGGCCGCGGCGACCGGCGCCACGGTGCAGGCGGGGTCGGCGCTCGTGCAGACCGCCGTGGAGTTGCGGTCGTTCCCGGAGTTGGCGCAGGCGTTCGAGCAGGGCCGGGTGTCCGGCCAGCACGTGTCGGTGGTCTTGGCGACCACGCAGGGCCTCAAACAGCGCGCGGAGACTGTGGCGGCGGCGGTCGGGCTGGCCGCGGCCACCGACCCGCGGGAGACCCGACACGTGCTGCAGGTCATCGCTGATGCCGAGGACGGCACCCACGGGCAGTTGTCGCACGCCGAGCAGCGCTCCCGCCGGTGTGTGCGCCTGTCTGCCCGGCCGTCGGGGATGTGGCGGCTGTCCGGGCTACTCGACGATGTGGAAGGGGCCCGGCTGGCCGAGCTGCTGGCTCAGTTCAGCGCTGCCCGGGATGCCGGTGTCGACGCCACCGAGACGCTGCCGCAGCGCCGCGCGGACGCCCTGGCGGCCATGGCCGCGGCGGCCGGGGCCAACCGCAGCCCGCTGGGCACCTCTGGGTTGTCGGTGCTGATCGACGCCGACGACCTGCCCGATGCCCAGCGGGCGGTGCTCACCGACGGCAGCCCGATCACCGCCGACTCCTTCGACCTGCTCACCTGCACCATGGTGTGCACCATCATCTTCGGGACGAAGACCACGGGCGGGTTCGTGCCGCTGGCGATGGGCCGCACCAAACGCCGCGCCACAGTGTCGCAGTGGGCGGCGCTGATCGCCCGCGACCGCGGCTGCGTACGCTGCGGGCGCACACCCCGGTTCTGCGAAGCCCACCACATCCTGCACTGGCGTCACGGTGGTTTGACGGACCTGTCAAATCTTGTGCTCCTGTGCTCCAGATGCCACCACGACCTGCACCACGGCCGGTTCACAATCACCATGACCCCGGCCGGGATCCCCCAACTCCACGTCAACCGCGGACCCCCAGCAGGAGTCCGGGCCTGACAGCCCGGCCAAATGTGCACTGTGCCCGCAACCCGCTGCGAGACCAGTGCGACGGACCATCGTCGTACGACCGAGGTTCGGGTGGGCGCGCGTGAAGCCTGAGCCAGCCTCGATGACTGTGGGACGCGTGGGCAGGCAGTCGGGATCCTCGGTGACGGCCAGGCAGTTGTCGATGTGGCGCGCCCACAGCCGACCGTTCTCCCCGTCGCCGCCCGTGGCGATGGGTGCGCTCCCGATGCACGTCCACGGTCCCGTTCCGGCCGTCTGCGCCTCGACCGTGACTTGCTGGCCGTTAGGAACCCCTGGGGAGTACAGCCATAAGGCCACCGGACTCCCCAGAGGAAACCACCGACACGTCGAAGGAGAACATCCCGGCGACCGTGCTGGGGAACACCGACCCGCTCACCACGAAGTCCGTGGGCGCCGAGCCTGGATCGCGTTGCCGTCGGCGTCGTAGCCGCAGGTGACGGAGAGTCCGGCATCCAGAACGGCGTTCGCGGGGATGACGACCGGCACGGGTACCTCGAACACGGCCTTGCCGTCGGCCTGATCAACACCATCAGGGGTTCCGCCCCGCCTGTGGCGGACCGCCCCTGGCGGAGGCGCCCGGCAGCCGTATGTCGACGGCTCGTAGTTGATGGCCCAGATCCCGTCGATCCAGGCGTTCGTCGCGAAGGGGTCGGTCCGGCCCATGTGCAGCAGCGGGTGCCCGTAGGCCGTGGCCGTCGTGCCGTCGACATCCGGGATCGATCGCAGCCTGCACTCGCTGGGTACGCCCGCGAGTGGCTGCAGCGGAACAACACCAGAGTCGCCGCGGTCGTGCTCGGGCTGCTCGGAGTCTTCTTGCTCACGATGACGAACACGGCGATAGTGCCTGCTGCGCCCGCGATGCCCACGTCGCTGGTCCTCCACCGCGAGGCCGGCAGCGAGGGCCATCAGCAGTCCGGGGGGCCTGTGCACGCCAACCACCCGGCCCGTCCGGGTGAACGATCCGGGCGTTCCGTCAGGATGCCTCGCAGGCCCTCCGCATCCCCTCCGGCAGGGCGGGGACGGACTCGGCCGGTGCGCCCTTCGCGAAGGACAGGAGCGCTACCGTTTGAGTGCGGAGTCCGGAAGGAGGATCCCTTGAGGGCGATCGAGCAGCGGGGCTACGAGCACCTGGTCGTCCGCGCACCGCGGGACGTCGCCTCCCGTCATGTGGAGCACTTCACGTGGTTCTCCTATGAACCGACCACCACAGTCGCGGTGCTCCCTGCCGGACCGAAGACCGCAATGTACGCCCCTGCGGGCGCCTGCTTGGTTGCCGTTTCTGCCCCGCCGGAGTCGAGCAGCGACAGCTTGTCGTCGAAGAGCTTCCAGTTGCTCTGGCCCGAGACGGTCACATTCGAGGCGTTGGGGACCTTGTACCACTCGACGTACCCCTGCGAGCCGATGGCGATCGCATTGCTGCCGGCAACGAGGCTGGGGACCGTCGCGGCGGGCCGCAGAACACTACTGCTGAACGTGAGGTACTCCTCGCCGTCACGCTTCGAGAAGTCGAAGTCGTACAGGTCCCTTCCCGACAGCAACGGGATCTCGAGGAACATCGAGCCGAGGCTGTCGCTGGCCGTGGCGGCGAAGGGGACGGACGCGATGAGCGCACCTTCAGCCACGAGGTAGCCCGACAGGCCAGGCACTGCCGTGATCTTCACCCCGGGCTCCGAGAGTGTCCAGTTCACAGAACTCGGATCCTCGTTGGACAGCAACCATCTCTGGCCCACCCGTTGGCTCCAAGCGGCGGGCAGCGACCCCGCCGACCGGGTGCGCTGGCCGAGAGTGTGATCGGTGCGGAAAGTCCCGGTTCCGCCGATGCTACGCATCACCAAGTAGGTGCGATCCCAGGCCCTGACCGATCTGATCGATCGTCCGGGGACCTCGGTGGACCAGAATGCGCCGTCTGCCCGCCGCACGAGACGGCCCGGCTGCCGCACCCACTCGCCGTCGGCAAGCAGTGAGAGCCGCAGCGACCTGTTCTTGCCCTCGGTCACCTTGAGGCTCGCGCCCTGGGCCAGGTAGACCGCCGTCATCCTCTTGACCTGCTTCGGCGTCGGTTTGTCCTTGGCGGGCTCGCCGCCGAGCTGCTTCGGCATCTTCTTGATGGCGCCGGTCTCGACCAGGGCGTTGAGCAGCACGGTCTGCGCGATGGCCTCAGCGCTGGACGAGCTGAACGTGGTGCCGGCCCCCCCGACAATGGCTGCCAGTCCCTGATCGGGGGCGATCACGAAACCGGCGTGGTAATCAACGAGGTCGCCGCCCTTGGTCCAACCACGGACACCGGCCGACTTCAACGCGGGATCCTGGACGGTGTCCCAGCCGAGGCCGTAGCGGAAGGCGCTCGGCGGCGCCGCTTCCAAGGTGGTGGTCGTCTGATCCACCGCCATCTGCTCCACGGCCGCACTGGAGAGGATGCGCTTGCCGCCCACAACCCCTTGGCCGGTGAAGACCATGGCCAGTCGGGCCATGTCGTTGGGTGTCGAAAGGAGGCCTCCGGAGGCGAGGATGTTGGTGACCTGGAACGGCTGCTTCTTCCCCCCTTCGATGACGGGCGCGGCGGTCCCCGACAACGGCAACGAGGTCGGGTAGACCGAGTGCTTCATGCCCAGCGGTTTGAAGATGTTCTTCGCCACGTAGTCCGGCAACGGCATCCCCGAGACCCGCTCGACGACCACGCCGGCCAAGGTGAAGCAGTCGTTGCAGTACACGTTCATCGCGCCCGGCGTGGTCTTCAACCGCGAGGTACGCAAGCCGGACAGGACGCCGTCGACATAACTGGATATCGGCCGGTAACTGATCCCATTGGCGTAGTCGGTGCCGGGCAGCCCGGCGGAATGGTTGAGCAGCATCCGAACAGTGATCTGTCGGTACTGCGGCGACTTCATCGAGAAGTCCGGGATGTAGCGCACCACTGGGGCGTCGAGGGAGACCTTGCCGGCGTCCACCAACTGCATGACCGCCATCGCAGTCACGGTCTTGCTCACCGACCCGACGCCGTACATGGTCGTCGGCGACGGCTTCTTACCCGCAGTGTTGACGCGGCCGAAGGTCTGGCTCCACACCACCTTGCCGTTCGAAACCAGCGCCACGGACGCCGAGGTCGACTTGGTCTGCTTGAGTGCTGCCCGGACCGCCTTGCGACCCTCTTTGATCGTCGTCGTGAATGTGGGTGCAGGTTGCTTCTTCGCGATCTCCGAGGCCTGGGCCGCGGGCACCCCCCCGAGCAGGGTCGCGGTGGCGATCGCTGAAATGAGGATCTTGTGCATCTTCGTCAGCCCCTTCATGTCACGCAGGGCTGCGCGCATGTCCTTGACCCTAGACGAGGCCGTGACGGTGTCGTGGAGTGTGCGGCCGCCGGCAGGGCGGTCCGTCCCAATCCGTCAGCGGCCAAGAAGCGCGTCGACGTTGGGTAGGTGTTCGAACTGCGTGAACGTCCCCTGATCGGCGATCTCCCTCGCCGCCTTCAGGAATCCATCCCATGCGGTTCGCGCGAGCGTGCCCCCCACGCTGATCCGCCGGACGCCCAGTTCCGCCGCCTCCGCGACATCCGTGAACGGAGAATTGATCAATAGATTCACCGGCTTGGGTGCCACCGCGGAGACGATCGCGGCGACGTGCTCGAGTTTGTCGATCCGCGGAGCGTAGAGGCAGTCGGCGCCCGCTTCGGCGTACGCGCGCAGCCTTCTGATCGTCTCGTCAATGTCGGGGCGCCCGCAGACGAACCCCTCGGACCGGCCGGTGAGAACGATCCCGGTGCCGCTCTCGTCGATCGCCCGCCGCGCGGCGGCAACCCTTTCCACAGCCAGCTCGAACTCGAAGAGCGGGTCAGCCTCGTCGCCCGATGAGTCTTCGATGGAGAGCCCGGCGATCCCTGTCTGCGCCGCCAGTTTCACATTCGCCGCGACGTGTGTCGGATCCACCGCGAAACCGCCTTCGAAGTCAGCGTTCACCGGCACCTGCACGGCTCCGGCGACGGCGCGCAGATGCTCGAGTGCCTGATCGAGTGTGACCTGGTGGTTGTCGGTGCGACCCAGCGTCCACGCGAAGCCGGCACTCGTCGTGGCCAACGCCTTGAAGCCCATCTGCTCCAAGGCCCGAGCACTCCCCACGTCCCACGGGTTCGGCATCACGAAGCATCCCGAGAAGTGCAGGCGGTGGAACGCAACCACCGGATCGTCATGGACGTTCATGTCACACCTCGTCGCCGCGCCCCCGGGGCTTGCAGTCTAGTCCGATCCAGCCACCAAGGTGTTGAGCGAGAACCTGGGGCCTGGAGCATCAGCCTTCCCGGAACGCGACTCCGAATCCGCCCCGGGGATAGTGCCAGGTGAGCGATCCGGGAGCCGCCACCGCCAGGCAGGTGCCGCACTCCATGCAGGCCGCGTGGGCCACGGAGAGCGTTCCGTCGGGCTCCTCCGTGTATACATGTGCGGGGCACAGCCGGAAGACGGGCGCTCCGGGGTCGTTGTTGATCGCGACCACGATCCGGGCGTCGCGCACGCCCTCCATGTGCTGTGGGGCCCCCGCGATGCCGATGGCGAGATACAGCGCAGGAGCGATGTGCTGGCCGGAACGGCCGATGTAGCGGGCCTTGTCCATCCAGTGCAGGTCGTCGGCGATGGGCATAGAGCAGGCGACCTCGGCACCGAGCGCAGCGGCCAGTCGCTCGATGAGGGCCATGTCGCCCTTCGCTTGCACTCCCCGCCCGAACGCCACCACGCGCGCCGCGTCGTTCACCCCCGTGGCGACCGTGGTCGGGACACTGCGCACGACCGACATGTCGGTGGGCGGCACATCGAGGGTCGCCACCTCGGCAGCACGGCCTGGCGCGGACTCGACGTCCTCACCGGCGAAGACGGCTGCGATCGGGCCGGCGACGGCGTACGTCTCAGCCACCTCCCCGCCGATGGCCCAGCGCCGCACGATCACCTCGTCCCCCTGCGCCGCCATGTCGATCATCCCCGGTATCAGGGCGGCTCCGAGGCGGCCGCACGCCGACCCGAGCAGCGCGCGGGCGGCCGGGTCGGCCGTGCTGACCAGCACTCGGGGGCGCGCCTGCTCCGCCGCCGCGGCAAGCGCGGGCGCGAACGCCTCAGCGGGAGCATCCGGCGGCGGTTCGACCCATAGCACCGCGTCAGGCCCCGTGGCCGCCACGGCATCGGCCAACTCGCGAGACCCCACCACGGCGGCAGTCACCCGGCCCCCCAGCCCGTCGACTGCGGCGAGCATGCCGGCCCACTGCCTCTCGTCGGTCGCGAAGACCCAGGTGTCCGCCCTCATCGTCCTGATAGCACTCCCTCGGCACGCAGAGCGGAGAGCAGTTGTTCTGCGACCACTGCGGGTTCACCCTCGAAGACCCTGGCCGGCGTGACATCGGGCTTCTGCGTGCCGCGACTCGTCACGGCATGGGCGATGTCGATACCGAGATCGGCCACTGTCAGTTGGGTCAGGGGCCGCTTGCGGGCAGCGAGCAGTTCCTTCATCCCGGGCGTGGTCTCCAGGTCGGACTCGGCGGCCACCCCGAGGACCACCGGCGGGGCAATACTGAACGTCTCCTGCTTGGCACCGACCCGACGGATCGCAGCAACGCGCCCGTCCTCGGCGGTGGCGCTGACGAGTGCCATTACGGCGGGCCAGCCGAGCAGACCGGCCAACGCGGGTCCGACGCCGGGGTCCTGCTTCGAGTCGCCGATCACTACCACGTCGACGCCACCGATCCGGCCCACCGCTGCGGCAAGGATGGCGGCCGTGGCCGCGTTGTCGGGCAGGCTCACAGCGCCGGTGATGGAGAACGCCTGCTGCACTCCCCGGGCCAATGCCCAACTGGCGTCGCCGTCGCCGATAGTCAGCCCGACGACCTCACCGCCGGAAGCCTCGGCGATCGACTTGGCCGCACTCAGAGCCGCGGGATCATCCTCACCGGGCGTCATCTTGGCGTTACGCCACTCCACCGCGCCGTCCGCGCGAACAATTGCCGCGGATGCATCGCGAGCCCACTTGTAGATGACGACTGCCCTGATGGACGGACCTCCTTGTCCTCCACCGTCACTGCCGAGTCTAACGAATCCATGCCCTCGTTGGAGGGTCCGCGAGACCGCGGTGCACGACTATCGGAGAAGCCGACGTCCTGCCGGACCTGGGAGAGACACGTACAACGGTTAGAGATCCAACCGCTCCGTTTCGCTCCCGGGTAACGGGATCTCTCCCAGGTAGCGCGGAACACACCCGCGTTGCGCGAGTCTCATCTGCCCAATCGGGCGGCAGAGCGGGCCTCGGTCGCTCCGTCCCACGCTTACGCAGCGACCAAATGCAGAGTGCGCCCCTCAGCAGTCTGGGCCAGGCGACGCCAGGTGGGCGCGGCTCATTCGTCGTGCAGCGCCTCTGCTAGGTCTTCGGACGTCATGCGACGCCCCAAGGCCAGCGTCGGAGGACCGCTGATCGGGTCGGTCGAGATCGTGCCAGGCTCCCCAATGGATGGCCGGCTCCGAACAATGAGGTCAGCCGACGTGGCCGACAGTGGCTGGTGACGCGGCGGGATGTCCACGCTTGTTCTCACAGTTCGCATCATGGTCGCTTCCCACCGATGAACAGACTCTCATGGGGATCAACGCACGTGCCTCTCACCGCGCACGCTGCACCCGCTGCTCATCCCATACAGGCTCATCGGACTCGTAGACCACACCGTCAGCGCCGAACACCAGAACCCGGTCGAACCCGCGGGCGAACCATCGATCGTGCGTCACCGCGAGCACAGTGCCCTCGAACGCGGCCAGGCCCTCCTCCAAGGCTTCCGCCGACTCCACATCGAGGTTGTCTGTGGGCTCGTCGAGCAGCAGCATCGTGGCACCGGACAGTTCCAGCAGCAGGATCTGGAACCGCGCCTGCTGACCGCCGGAGAGCGCATCGAAGCTCTGCTCGGCGGCGTGGGCGAGCTCGTATCTGTCGAGGACGCGGGTGGCCTGCTCGCGACCCATCCCGGAGCGCCCGCGGCCATCGGGGGTACGATCACCGCGATGCAGGATCTGCAGCAGGGTCTGTCCCGCAAGTTCGGGGTGCTCGTGGGTCTGCACGAACCATCCGGGTCGCACCCGAGCGCCGAGTCGGGCGATGCCGGTGTGCGTCACGGGGGCGATGTCGGTGTCACTGACTGGCGAGTGCTCGAGGTCGGGCTCCGAGCCTCCCGCGGCGAGCAAGCGGAGGAAATGGGACTTGCCGGAACCGTTGGAACCCAGGACGGCCACCCGCTCGCCGTACCAGACCTCGAGGTCGAAGGGACGCATCAAGTCCGCGTCCGGAAGCCGTAGTTCGAGGTGCTCGCAGACCAGCGCCCGCTTGCCGGTGCGCCCTCCGGTCAGACGCATGGTGACCCGTTGCTCCCGCGGCTGTTCGGTGGGCGGGCCGGCCTCCTCGAACTTCCGCAGCCGGGTCTGGGCCGCCTGGTAGCGGCTGGCCAGCCCGTCGTTGTAGGAGGCCTTCTGCCGCAGGGTGGTCACCAGCGTCTTGAGCTTCTGGTGCTCCTCGTCCCAGCGCCGGCGCAGTTCGTCCAGTCTGGCGAACCGGTCCCGCCGCGCATCGTGGTACGTGGCGTAGCCGCCCGGATGCGTCCAGACCCTGTTACCCGCCGCGCCGAGTTCCACTGTGACGACCCGAGTTGCGGTGTTGGCGAGTAACTCCCGATCGTGGGAGATGAACAGGATCGTCTTGTCCGACTCCCTGATGCGCCGCTCCAGCCAGACCTTCCCGGGCACGTCGAGGTAGTTGTCAGGTTCGTCGAGCAACAGCACCTCGTCCGGGCCGGCGAGCAGGTACTCCAGCACCAGCCGCTTCTGCTCCCCGCCGGACAGCGTGGCCAGCGCACGGTACTTGACCCTCTCGTACGGCATCCCCAGCGCAGATATCGTGCAGACATCCCAGGTCACCTCGGCGTCGTAGCCGCCGGCTTCGGCGTACTCCGCCAGTGCCTCGGCGTACTTCATCTGGGTCGCGTTGTCGTCTGTTTCCATCAGAGCCAACTCGCACCGCTCGATGGCGCGGGCAGCGCCACGCACGCGCGGCGGAGCCACCGAGAGCAACAGATCCGCCACCGTGGGGTCCGCGATCTGCTCGTCCACCACGCCCTGACCGACGAATTGCCGCATCACCCCGAGTCCGCCGGAACGGGCGATTGCACCGTCGTGGGCGCCGACGTCACCGGTGATGATGCGCAGGAGCGTCGTCTTGCCCGAACCGTTGGCCCCGACGAGCGCGACCTTCTGCCCGTCGCCCACCCGGAAGGAGACGTCGTCAAGCAGCACCCGGCCATCCGGCAACTCGTAGCGAACGCCGGATACGTCGATGTGGCCCACGGACCCACGGTAGAGCTCAGTGCCCTCACCGGTCAGGTCCCGGCCGGGTTCCTGACCGGGATGACCACTTCGTTCCTGCGCAGGAACCACGGTGTCCATGGCGGGTCGAACCGGGCGTAGCGAGGCCGGCCCGCCACTGTCAGTCCTGCCCGGGCCACCAGGTTGAGCAGTTCCTTGGTTCGCGCTTCGTAAGAGCTTCGTGACCAGCGGCCTGAGAATGTCAACGCGGCGGCGGTCTGCGCAGGCACCAACCGTGTCCGTACGGAGGTGTCCTCAGGCTCGGGCACATCGTCTGCTGCGAGGTCGGAGGGCATCACGAAACCGACGACGAACACCCCGCTTCTGGGGTCTTGTTCCTGAACCACCGGCGCGGTCATTGCGACTTTGCGCGAGGCCCGGTTGTGCCCGCCGATGTAGCGAGCGAGTCGGGGGAAGGCGAGGTTGCCCGCCACGCCGAACGGTCCGGTGACGTCCACCTCGGCGACAAGGTGCTCGGGGTAGCGCCGCAGTTCGAATCCCGCGTACTGCTTGAGCACCTCGTACGGTTGCTGTTCGGTCATGGGTATCACCCCTTCCCCACGGTACGCCGACTGGCGCGGGGCAGCAGCCGGGACTGGACGGGGTGAAAACGAAGGCGGCACCAATGGCTTTCATGGCCAGCAAGACGCTCACCCAGGCTGACTTCGACGCCCTGCCTGACGACTGCCTGCGACACGAACTCATCGATGAGGCGTGCGTAATAGCACCCTCCCCAGGGATGGCCCATCAGGACTTCGCCTTCGCTCTGGCCAGGACGTTGCACGCAGCGACAGAGGGCACCGACCTGAAGGCGGTGATGGCTCCTTATGACGTCGTGATCGGTCCCCACGTCGTCGAACCCGACATCGTCGTAGCCCCGCGGACCGCGTTCACCGAACGAGATCTGCAGGCGGCACCACTGCTCGTCGTGGAGGTCCGGTCACCGTCCACCGCGTGGCTGGACGAGGGGCCCAAACGCAGCCTCTACGAGGAGTCCGGTGTTGCCCACTACTGACTAGCTGATCCCAGCGAGCGCGCGGTCGCCGTCCTTGGAGTTGGTTCACGGACAGTACGAGCAGACCGCCTACGCGTGATCACGAGGTGCCCAGGATCAGTAGGCCGTTCGATGTGGGGGTGATCCCGTCGAGGTTGGCGTATGGCTGATCGCGACTGGACCCAGACGTCCGTCAGCCGCTGCTGGTGGTCGGTGGCACACGGGGCGACTCAGCGATTAGCGGGGAACGGGCTGGTCCACCCGTCGGTTAAGGCTTGTCGAACTCGAGGCAGTAGAACCAGCCCCGCCACAAGTCCGAGAGCACGATGTTGTCCATGCCGGGCGGCACCGCGTCGACCGGGGCGTTCACCGCCGGGCGATCTGTGGCGAAGGACCCCTTGAAGCCGGGCAACGTGCGCTCGTAGGCCCTCGCCGCCCGCTCCTTCTCGTCGACGATCACGATGTGAGCACCCGGTTTGGCCACCCGGACCATCTCCGCGATCGCGCGGGCCTTGTCGTTGAAGTAGTTGATTCCCCCGACGTGCAGGACTGTGTCGAAGCAGTCGTTCCGGAACGGCAGGGACTCGGCTGCCGCCAGGTACAGCGGGACGAACCAACCGTGTCGCCGCACTAAGCCTCAATCCACCGGTGATCTTGCTGGGTATGCGGCGCGGTGACGTAGAAATGCCCGCTGCTGGGGAGAATGGGATTCTTACGCTTCCAATTCCACAAGGAGAGGGGCATCTCGTAGATGCAACTGTCTCACACCCGCGCGGTGTTCGGCGTCGTTCGATGAACCGAATCTGGTCGTGTCGGCCGGTCTGGTCCCGGCGCTGCGTTTGGCCGAGAAGGTCGGCCTTCCCGACCTGGCCGACGAGCATGTGACGGCCGGGTCCAACGCGGGGGCGAAGGTGATGAGCCTGGTGGCGGGGATGGCCGCCGGGGCGGACAGCATCGACGACCTGGACGTGCTGCGCCGCGCCGGGGCGGCACGGGTGTTCACCGGGGTGCGGGCCCCGTCGACGCTGGGCACGTTCCTGCGCGGGTTCACGTTCGGGCACGTCCGGCAGTTGGACGCGGTCGCCTCCCGGACCCTGACCGGACTCGCGCAGGTGGCGCCGCTACTGCCCGGCATCGGCACCGGTTGCCTGATCGATATCGATGACACCGTCAAGGGGTTTACGGACCGGGTAAGCAGGGCGCGGAATTCGGCTACACCAAGATCCGCGGGCTCAACGCCCAACTGGCCACCATCAGCACCCCGGACGCCGCGCCGGTGATCGCCGCGACCCGGCTGCGCCGCGGCGCTGCCCCCTCCGCGCACGGCGCGGTGCGGATGCTCCGAGATGCGATCGCCACCGCCCGCCGCTGCGGAGGCGGCGGGGAGATTCTGGTGCGCGCGGACTCCGCCTACTGCTCCAGCGCGATCCTGCAGGCGGTGTCCACGGCCGGTGCCCAGTTCAGCGTGGGGATGCCACTGAACCGGCGGGTGCGTGCGGCGATCGCCACGATTGATGATGCCGCGTGGACCCGGATCGAGTACCCGTGGGCGATCCCGGACCCCGACACCGGCGAGCTGATCTCGGCCGCGGAGATCGCCGAGATCCCGTTCACCGCGTTCGCGTCCCGGCCGGCGGCCAAGCACGTGATGGCCCGGCTGATCGTGCGCCGGATCCCGGAACGCAACCTGCGCAAGTTGCAGGATCCGCTGTTTCCCGCCTACCGGTTCCACGCCCTGTTCACCAACAGCACCGCCCCGCTCGTGCAGGCCGAGTCGACCCACCGCGGGCACGCGATCATCGAGCAGGTCATCGCCGATCTCAAGGGCTCCGCGCTGGCGCACCTGCCGTCAGGGAAGTTCGCGGCCAACGCCGCCTGGCTGGTCTGCGCGGCGATCGCGTTCAACCTCACCCGCACCCTCGGCGTGCTCGCCGGCGGCACCCTGGTCAAGGCGACCACCGCGACTATCCGGACCCGGATCATCAACCTGCCAGCACGCATCGCCCGCTCCGCGCGTCGGCTCAGGCTGCGGCTGCCTCGGGACTGGACCTGGCGGCCCCACTGGCAAAGGGTCTGGACCGCGGTCATGACCACCTGACCCCAGCACTCAAGCCACTACCCCATCGAGCATGGAAGGTACCTCCGAGGAAAGGCCGGTGAAGACCGGCAGATCCGCCACGCCCACCAGCCAGAACCCGGGGCATCACCACCGATCAAGCCTCAGACACCCGGCTCACGGAACTGAACGGTGGATCGAGGCTAAGGAGCGGCAGCGCCTGAGTTGTCCGATCGAGATGTCCAGGCCGTGGACCTCTGCGACATCGGCGCGATCCAGCAGGTACGGCAGGTTGGGGCCGGATCCGACGGAGACCTCGAGCACCCGACCGTTGCGGGGCGTGAGCCGGTCGAGCACCTGTTTGCGGCCCGTCCGCTCGGTCATGCCGATGAACGCGAAGGACACTCTCATGGACGGGGTGTAGACCCAGGAGAACCAGTCGTAGAGGTGGGCGAACCGGCGGTTCTGACCGCTCATCTCGGCTGACTCGATGAAGTGCACGATCCCGTCGTCCACGGGATAGGTACGTGAGCACACCGGGCACGCGAATGCTTGTCCCCCGGCGTCCTGGGTCAGGGACCCGTGGCAGCGGGGACACGCGAGGAGAGGCATGATCGCCGGTGTGCCGGGCAACTCAACAGCAGCGCGCCCGGTTCGTCCGCGGGCCATGCGCTGCCCGACCCCGGCTGCCACTGCTGCCGCGGCTGCGGCCACCAGTACGCCGCGGAACTTCATCACACCTCCCGCCCTGCCATGGCCAGGCAACTGCACCCTGGCATCGTACGGGGAGACCAGGCCCCTGGAGGCCCGACGGCACTCATGCGACCTGGGGTTCGTGCGGCGGAACTGTGGCGACCATGCTCCCCGGAATGGCCAGGGATCCAGCCGGAGTCGCCTCGACGACGCCGCATTCGCAGCGGCCGCCCGCGAGCATGGATGCACACTCATCAGCGCAGATCGCCAGTTGCTGGCCACGCGATCACCCTGACGCAGTCATTGGAACGGTTGCGGGGCGAGGGGTAGTTCGGTGGAGCAGGTACCTGCTCATCGGCGATGTGCCGCTCTATGCGGATACGCACTGCCCGTGACCGTCAATCTCCGGTGACGAGGAGTTCCTGAGAACCTGCAGGTTCAGATAGGTACCCGGTGTGCCCTGTGACATCAAACAGTGGGTCCACTCCACGTGCCTCACCGACGAAGCCCCTCAACAGAATGTCCTCCCGACAGAGGCCTCACTTGTCGGGCTGAAAGGAACCGACCACTCGCCTCCGGCGAGCGGTCTCCCAAATCCCGCAGTGCAATCACGAACGCGCAAGAGGACCCGGGAAGTTTCCCGGGTCCTCTTGCGCGTCGGGCTGACAGGATTTGAACCTGCGACCCCCTGACCCCCAGTCAGGTGCGCTACCAAGCTGCGCTACAGCCCGCCACACGCGAACGCGTGCTCCCAAAGAATACCCATGAGCCGGACGCGAATTTGTGGGACCCCCGCGAGGACTCCACGTCCGCACCGGCGTGAAACCGGCGTCGTGACCACCCGATCGCGTCACCTCCCCCCCACGAGACTGCTTCCCACCACGCCCCTCCCGGGTATCCGCCGAGTTCAGGTGAAGACGACGAAGGTGCGGGTGGGGCACACCTGGAAGGTCCATCTCTCAACCTGTCGTCGCAGACGCAGAATATCCACCCCGACGAGATTGGCGACTTCTTCATCATCGATGGCATCTCAGCAACTATTTGCTCCCAGTCGCCGCAGTCGGTGGCCTGCATGCGATCCACCTTGCCGCTTACGAACGGTACCGATTGCCGCGGATCGCTGGCGGGTAACCGACAAGGGCTCGCAACGGCGCAGGGGTCGAGCGATCCGCGAAGCTACACGACCGTCACCGCCGCCTGCGCTTCTCCCGGATGCGCAGGTTGATCCGCATCGGCGTCCCCACGAACCCGAATTCCTCGCGCAACCGCCGCTCCAGGTACCGCCGGTAGCCGTGCTCCAGGAAGCCCGTCGTGAACATCGCGAACGTCGGCGGTTGCACTGCCGCCTGGGTGCCGAACAGGATCCGCGGCTGCCGGCCGCCGCGCACCGGGTGCGGATGTGACGCGACTAGATCCGCCAGGAACGAGTTCAGGCGCCCTGTCGACACCCGCGTCTGCCAGGAATCCAGGGCACGCTGCAGGTGCTTGCCGATCCGGTCGACGCCCCGGCCGGTCAGCCCGGAGATGTTGATCGTCTCAGCCCATGGCACACCGACGAGGTCCAGGTCCTTCTCGCGGGTCAGTTCCCGGCGGCGCTCGTCGTCCATGAGGTCCCATTTGGAGAAGGCGATGACCAGCGCCCGCCCCGCGTCGACGACCATCTGCACGATCCGGATGTCCTGCTCGGAGATCGGCTCGCTGGCGTCGATGACCACCAGCGCGACCTCGGCCCGCTCGATGGCTCGCTGCGTGCGGATCGATGCGTAGTACTCGTGGCCGCTGGCCTCCTTGACCCGCCGGCGGATGCCCGCAGTGTCGACGAACAGCCACTCCTGCCCGCCGATGGTCACGACCTCGTCCACAGGGTCCACGGTTGTCCCGGCGACGCTGTCCACCACGGAACGCTGGTGGCCGGCGACCTTGTTGAGCAGCGAGGATTTGCCCACGTTCGGGCGGCCGACGATGGCGACCCGGCGAGGGCCGCGGACGATTTGCCCCGACCCCTCCTCCGGAAGCCGTGCGACGATCTCGTCCAGCAGGTCACCGCTGCCCCGTCCGTGCAGTGCCGACACCGGGAACGGCTCCCCCAAGCCCAAGGACCACAGAGAGGAAGCATCGGACTCGGTCCCCGCGTCGTCCACCTTGTTCGCGGCGAGCAGCACCGGCTTCTTCGCCTGGCGCAGGATCGGCACGACGCGTTCGTCAGCATCCGTCGCGCCCACCTTGGCGTCCACGACGAACACGACCACGTCGGCCTCGTCCACCGCGCGTTCGGCCTGGGCCGCGATGTCCGCACGCATGCCGACGGCGTCGTGCTCCCATCCACCCGTGTCGATGAGCTGGAAGTCGTGGCCGCTCCACTCCGCCTCATAGCGGACGCGGTCGCGGGTCACTCCGGGCACATCCTGGACGACCGCCTCCCGGCGCCCGATGATCCGGTTGACCAAGGTCGACTTGCCGACGTTGGGCCGCCCGATGATCGCCACGACCGGCAGCATCGGCTGCACCGGTTCGACGACCTCGACCTCGGCGTACTCGCGCTCGGCGATCTCCTGGGCGGCTTCGGTCAGCGCCTCAACGTCAGTGTCGTCGCCGGCGATGTCGTCGACGTACACCTCATCGCCGGGCATCTGCTCACTCATGTGCGCTCCTGTACCAGCGACGTGACGTGGTCGATGACCTCGGGCAAGGTCATGTCCGTGGCGTCGACCTCCACCGCGTCCTCAGCGATCTGCAACGGGGACACCGCGCGACCACTGTCCGCGGCATCACGTGCGGCCAGCGACTCGTGGGTCAGGGCCACATCGGCGTCGTGCCCGCGCTGCGCGTCCTCGGCGGCCCGCCGCTGTGCCCGAGCTGCCACGTCCGCGGTGAGGTAAAGCTTCAGGTCCGCCTGCGGGAAGACCACCGTGCCCAGGTCCCGGCCCTCGGCCACCAGACCACTGGCCGCGTCACGCGCGACCTTCTGCTGCATGCCGACCAGCGCTGTGCGCACCTCGGGGATCGCGCTGAAGCGACTTACCGCAGCGGTGACCTCCGGTGTGCGGATGGCCTCAGAGACGTCGACGCCGTTGACGGCGATGGTCGGGGCGAGCGGATCGGTGCCGCTGGTGAGCACGCACTGCTTGAGCCGGCCGGGGACGTCCGCCTCCACGATCCCGTTGTCCAGCGCCCACCACGTGACGGCCCGGTACATCGCGCCGGTGTCGAGGTAGTCGTACCCGAGCCGACTGGCGACGCCCTTGGAGACACTGGACTTGCCGGAGCCGGACGGACCGTCGATGGCGACGATGACAACGGGCATATCTGCGAGCCTACCTGTGGGTCACGCCCGCGGGGTCAGCGACCGAAGGCGGGAGAGGAAGGTACACCGGGGAGTCGGTGTACTGACACTCCCGGACACCTCAACCCCGCAGCCGCCACCCACCGGCCGTCAGCGACTCGCGCAACCGCTGCTCGCTGTGCGGGCGCACCACCAGGTGCGCGATGGCTCGAAGGCGGCCCAGCGTGTGCTCGATGCGAACGTCCTCGAGGTTGACATCCGCGTGCCCGGCTCGCACGAACAGCGCCGCCAACTGGCCGGGGGCGTCCTCGATGACTACCGACACCGTGGCCATGTCCGCGGCCTCGCCACCGTGCTTCCCCGGCAGGCGGCCACGACCGGCCACCCCTTTGTCCAGCAGGTCCCGCACACCCACGGCGTCGCGTTTCAGCAGCGCCGCCCGGAACTGCTCGACGTCGGCCGCGAACTGGTCGAGGTACACCTCGACGTGGTCGGCGTTGGCCAGCAGGATCTGCGCCCACAGCACCGGGTCGCTGGCCGCGATCCGCGTGGTGTCCCGCACCCCGGGCCCGGCGACGCTGACATCGGCGGCGGAGGCCCCGAGCAATTGACCGGCCAGCAGGGAAGCGACGACCTGCGGGGCGTGCGAGCACAAAGCCACTGCGCGGTCGTGCTCGTCAGGGTCCATCATGCGCACCACGGCGTGCAGGCTCTCGGCGAACCCCGTGATCTCCGCCAGCCGCGTGGCATCGGTCTCGGCGATCGGGGTGAGGATCCAGGGCCGGTCCTCGAACAGGTCGCCGCGACCGGCCGCCGCGCCGGAGATCTCACGGCCAGCCATCGGGTGCCCACCCACATAGCGGCTGAGGTCCGCGCCACTGTCGCGCAGGGCCGCGATCGGTTCGGACTTGACGCTGCCCACGTCGGAGACCGTGGCTCGCGGGAACCGGCGCAACGCGGCATCCACCTCGGCCGCAATCTGGTCCGGCGGGACCGCGATGAACACGGTGCGCGGGTCGGCACAGGGCTGCCCCGATCCGGCGCCCATCGCCTCGGCGGTGCGCACGGTCTTCGGATCCAGGTCCTCCAAGTGGACGACCGCTCCGGTCTGGGACAGTGCCAGACCCAGCGAGGTGCCCAGCAGGCCGGCACCCCGGATGAGGATCTCAGTCATCGGCGGTGTCTCGCCGCAGGCTCTCGGTGCCACGCAGGTACACGTGCTGGATCTGGGCGCGGGTCAGGTCCGAGTCGACGTGTGCCATCACGCGCACCACCCGTGGCATCGCGTCCGGTACCGCCACCTCGGTGGCCGACAGCAGGGGCACGTCCTCCAGCCCCGCCAGGCGGGCGGCGGTGGCCGGGTAGCACGACACAAGATCAGGGGTCGAGGTGAGGATCACACTGATCACGTCCGCCGGATCCACCGCATTGGCAGCCAGCATCTGCGTGACCAACTCCCCGACCGCGTCCATGATCGGTTCGCGCGCATCGGCGGACACCTGGGTCGCTCCGCGCACCGCTCGTACAGCCACAAAACGAAGACTACAAGCCGACCTCGGGGTACAAACGCTGCGGTTCCTTCCCATCCAACTCGCGCATCTGCCCCGCGGCCTGGCCGCGCAAACGCACCGGGCCGACCTGGGTGCGCACCAGTCGTTGCACGGGATGGCCGAGGGTGTCGAACAGTCGCCGGACGATGCGGTTGCGCCCCTCGTGCAGGCTGACCTCCACGACGCTGCGGTCGTCGGCAGCGGCCACGATCCGGCACTGGTCGACCGTCACGGGTCCGTCGTCGAGGTCCACTGGCTTGCGCAGTCGCGCCCGCAGACCCGCGTCCACCCGGCCCTCAACGGTGGCCACATAGGTCTTCGACACCCCGTGCGAGGGGTGGGCGATGCGGTTGGCAAGTTCCCCGTCGTTGGTGAGCAGCAGCAGGCCCTCGGTGTCCACGTCGAGACGCCCTACATGGAAGACCCGTTCCGGGCGGTCCGCGACGTAGTCCCCGACGCACGGACGGCCGCCGGGATCACTCATCGCCGACGTGACGCCGCGCGGTTTGTGCAAGGCCAGGACCAGGATCTCGCTGCGGGTGGGGATCCGGGTGCCGTCCACATGGATCACGGCAGTCTGCGGGTCGACCCGCGTCCCGAGCACCGCCACCCGGCCGCCGACAGTGACCCGCCCGTCGGCGATGAGCTGGTCGCACACCCGGCGACTGCCGACGCCGGCGGCGGCGAGGACCTTCTGCAGTCGCTCGCCGTCCACTCAGATCTCGCCGGTGAGTTCCGGTGAATCCAGGTCGGTCAGGTCCGGCAAGTAGTCGGCGACCGGCGGCAGTTCGTCCAGCGAGGCGATCCCGAGTCGCTGCAGGAAGTACTCGGTGGTGGCGTACAGGACCGCACCGCTCTCCGCGTCGTGCCCCACCTCGGTGATCAGCCCGCGGGTGACCAGCGTCTTCATGACCCCGTCGACGTTCACCGCGCGGATCGCGCTGACCCAACTGCGCGACACCGGCTGCCGGTAGGCCACCACCGCCAGGGTCTCCATCGCTGCCTGCGACAAGCGCGCGGACTGGCCGTCCTTGACGTAGCGGCTCACCAGTTCCGAGCATTCGGCGGCGGTCACGAAACGCCATCCTGCGGACTCCCGGCGGATCGTGAAACCGCGACCGGACGTCGCGTACTCGCTGAGCAGCCCTTCGACGGTGGCCGTGATCTCGTCAGGCGGGGTGTCGAGCGCCACCCCGAGATCCTCGGCGGACATCGGCTCGTCGGCGATCAGCAGCAGCGCCTCCACGGCAGCGGCCAGCGAAGGCGCGCCGAGATCATGGGGCTCGACCTCCGAGGCCTGTGGACCGAGCCGGTCCGTGAGATCAATCACCCGATGGGTCACTGTCGTCCTCCCACACGATGGTCAACTCGGCCAAGGCCTTCTCCTGCTCGAAGCGGACGGTGCCGTCGCGGAAGAGCTCAAGCAGGGCCAGGAACCGGCCCACCACGATCATCCGGTTGTCGGCGTCCTCGATCAGGTCGCGGAACGTCGCCCGACGGCTGACCTCCAGCCGGTCGTACAGAATCTGCTTCTGTTCCGCCACGCTGACCGCTGGGGCGTGCACGTGGTCGGTCGAGACCTGCGGCACGGGTTTCGGCGTCAGCGCCACCGCACCCAGCGCGGCGAACGCGTCGGGGCCCAGGCCCAGCACCACATCGGGAAGCAGGCCGTGCAGGTCCGGGTCCAGCCCCACCGTGCGCGGCAGCATCGTGGGGGCGTCGGCCATCATCTGCGCGAAGATCGCGGAGACGTCCTTGTACGCCCGGTACTGCATCAGGCGGGCGAACAGCAGGTCCCGCGCCTCGAGCAGGGCGAGATCCTCCTCGTCCTCCAACTCAGCGCCGGGGAGCAGCTTCACGACCTTCAGATCCAGCAGCGTCGCGGCCACGACCAGGAAGTGGCTGGTCTCCTCGAGGTCCCACGACTGACCCTGCTGGCGGATGTACCGCAGGAACTCGTCGGTGACCGTGCTCAGGGACAGTTCGGTGACCTCGAGCTTGTGCTTGGAGATCAGTTGCAGCAGCATGTCGAACGGCCCGGAGAACTCCTCCAGATGCACAGCGAAGCCCGTGGGCTCCTCGTGCAGGGGCGCTGCGGTCACCACGCCACCGTAACCCGCTGCGTGACGAACTCCCGGTAGCCACACACCGCCGCTGTTGCGACGAAAGTGCAGGCCACAGGCCCGCTTTGCGACGAAGGTGCGCGGTCCGCCGGCCCTCGACCGGCCACCATCGTCGCATTCGGCCAGGGCGCGCCGTACCTTCGTCACAACGACCCGGCACTCGGCCCGGCTACCCGTCACCGCAGCGCCCGCGGATGCGACTCCGCGTACACCTCCCGCAGCCGGTCGATCGTGACCTTCGTGTAGATCTGCGTCGTGGTCACGGAAGCGTGCCCCAGCAACTCCTGGACCACCCGGACATCCGCGCCGCCCTCCAGCAGATGCGTCGCGAACGAGTGCCGCAGAGTGTGCGGCGACACGTCCGGCACCCCGGCCCGTCTCGCAGCCGCCGTGACGATGGCGTAGGCACTTTGCCGGGACAACCGGCCACCGCGCAGGTTGAGGAACACCTCCCGCGGCACAGACGTTCGCTTGGCCACCAGCGCCGGCCGCGAACGCACGAAATACCCCTCCAGCGCGTCTGCGGCGTAGGACCCGATCGGGACCCGCCGCTGCTTGCCGCCCTTGCCCCGCAGCAACACCGAGCGGTCCTCCAGATCCAGCGCATCGGGGGTCAGATCGACCGCCTCGCTGATACGCGCACCGCTGCCGTACAGGAACTCCAACAGCGCACGGTCCCGGATGCCCGGCACCGTGGTGGGGTCGCACGACTCGACCATGGACACCGTGTCCGACACCGTCAGCGCCTTCGGCAGCCGCATCGGGATGCTCGGGGAGGCCAGGTCCTCGGTCGGGTCGACGGGCAGTTCGCCCTCCGCCCCCAGGTACTTGAACAGGCCCCGCACACTGCTCACCGTGCGGCGCACCGACGAGGCGCTCAGGGCTGCGTCCCGCGATGCCCATGTCACGAAATCGCCGAGTTGCCCTCCGGTCACGCGAGCGAGATCGTCGATGCCCACCTGGTCGAGCCACACCGCGAACCGGTCCAGGTCGCGCCGATAGGCGGCCACGGTGTTGACGGACAGGCCCCGCTCCACGATGACGTGCTCGAGGTAGGCGTCGATCCCCTCCCGGACCGCAACCACCACTCAGCCGAGCACGGATTCCAACGACACACTCGGCAGGCCGAACGCATCGGCCACGGCCTGGTATGTGATTGCACCGGCGTGGGTGTTCAGGCCCAGCGCGAGTGCGTGGTCATCCCGGCACGCCTGTTCCCAGCCGAAGTCGGCCAGGTCCAGCAGGTACGGCAGCGTGACATTGGTCAACGCCCAGGTCGAGGTGTGGGGCACGGCCCCGGGCATGTTGGCCACGCAGTAGAACAGGCTGTTGTGCACCCCGTACGTCGGGTCCGCGTGGGTGGTGGGACGGGAGTCGTCGAAACACCCGCCCTGGTCGATCGAGATGTCCACGAGCACCGATCCCAGCTTCATGCGCGACACCAGTTCGTTGCTGATCAAGCGCGGCGCCTTCGCGCCATGGATGAGGACCGCCCCGATGACCAGGTCCGCGTCCAGCACGCAGCGTTCGATCTCGTACTGGTTGGACGCCACCGTCTGCATGTGCCCCTGGTAGATCGCGTCGACGTCGCGCAGTCGGGCGACGTCGCGGTCAAGCAGCAACACCTCCGCCTGCATGCCCAGCGCAATCGCCGCGGCGTTCTGCCCTGCCACACCGGCTCCGATCACGACGACCTTCCCGGCGTGGACCCCCGGGGTACCGCCGAGCAACACCCCACGCCCACCGTTTGCCTTCAGCAGCGCTTGCGCCCCCACCTGCGGGGCAAGCCGGCCGGCGACTTCCGACATCGGCGCCAGCAGCGGCAGGCTGCGATCGGGCAGTTCCACCGTCTCGTAGGCAATGGCTGTGGTGCCGCTGTCGAGCAGGGCCTGGGTGCACTCCCGGGAGGCGGCCAGATGCAGATAGGTGAACAGCACCAGGTCGTCGCGCAGGAACCCGTACTCGCTGGGCATCGGTTCCTTGACCTTCACCACCATGTCCGCCGCGCCCCACACCTGTGCCGCAGTGGGAAGAATGCTGGCACCCGCCGCCTCGAACTCCTCGTCCGGCAGCGAGGACCCCCGACCGGCCCCGGCCTGGACGACCACGCTGTGCCCGTGTCGCAGGAGTTCTTGGACCCCGGCGGGGGTGATGGCCACCCGGTACTCCTGCTGCTTGACCTCAGACGGAACACCTATACGCATCAGCCATCCGTTCCGCGCCCCACCTGCGGTGTGCGCACGTTTCCCAGCGATTCGACCCAGTCTCGCACAGGCCAGGGCGCCTCAGCAGGGCGAAGATCAGCCCACCCCCGGGCGCGCGCAGCGGCCGCGGCCAGGATGCCGTTGGTCGCTGTGGGGTTCTGGATCCGCCCGGCCAGGACCAGTCGCACGGCCTCATCGAGGTCGACCCATGCCTGCGGCAGGTGCGCCTCCTCCGCCTCGCCGGTGTGCGCCCGGCCCTCGGGATGCCGGTCGAGATCACGGGCCAGGTAGCAGCGGAAAGTCTCGCTGGTCCCGCCCGGGGAGTTGAGGAAGTCGATGAGCACATGCCACACACCCGCCGTGAGCCCAGCCTCTTCCACGAGTTCGCGGCGGGCACATTCCAGGGCGGATTCCCTGTGCGTGTCGAGCAGCCCGGCCGGGGGTTCGAAAAGGTAGGCGCCGACCGGGTGCCGGTACTGCCGGATCAGCAGCAGCCGGTCGTGCTCATCGAGGGCGATGATCCCCACCGCGCCAGGGTGGACGACCAAGTCCCGAGTGACTGTGTGGTCGCCGATGCGCACCTCGTCGGAGCGCACGTCCCAGACCGCCCCGCCGAACCGCGTCGTGCTGGCAACCACCTCATGGTCCTCGAACCCGTCCTGGACCGCGCCGTGCCAGACCTCATCCATCGGCTTGCCGGCGCAGCGCCGCGCGCACCAGCCCCGAGAACAGCGGATGCGGCCGGGTCGGGCGGGAGCGGAACTCCGGGTGAGCCTGCGTGGCCACGAAGTACGGGTGGACGTCCTCGGGCAGTTCGACGAATTCCACCAGCCGGCCGTCCGGCGAGGTGCCGCTGAACACCAGTCCCGCCTCGGCAAGCGGTTCCCGGAAGGCGTTGTTGACCTCGTACCGGTGGCGGTGTCGCTCATCGACGGCCAGTTCGCCGTAGGCCCGCGCCACCACACTGCCCGGGGTGAGCTGCGCGGGGTACAGCCCCAGCCGCATCGTCCCACCCATGTCCCGCTCGCCACTGACCACCTCCGCCTGGTCGGTCATCGTGGACACCACCGGGTGTGTGGTCTCGGCGTCGAACTCCTCGGAGTTCGCGTCCGTCATGTCGGCCACGTCGCGGGCGAACTCGATGACCATGCACTGCAGTCCCAGGCACAGCCCCAACGTGGGGATCTTGTTCTCGCGCGCGTAGCGGATCGCGCCGAGTTTGCCTTCGATCCCCCGCACGCCGAACCCACCGGGGACGCACACCGCGTCCACGTCGCCGAGTGCCTGCTTCGCGCCCTCTTCGGTAGCGCAGTCGTCGGAGGCCACCCAGCGGATCCGCACCGCACTGTTCTCGCCGAACCCACCGGACCGCAGCGCCTCCGTCACCGACAGGTACGCATCGGGCAGGTCCACGTACTTGCCGACCAAGGCGATCTCCACGGAGTGTGCGGGGTTGTGCACGCGCTCCAGCAGCCCGCCCCACGAGGTCCAGTCGACATCCCGGAAGGGCAGCCCGAGCCTGCGCACGACGTAGGCGTCGAGCCCCTCGGAGTGCAGAACCCGCGGGATGTCGTAGATGCTCGGCGCGTCGACGGCGGCGACGACCGCTTCCTGATCCACGTCGCACATCAGCGACACCTTGCGCTTGATGTTGTCCGGCACCTGCCGATCGGCGCGCAGCACCAGCGCGTCGGGCTGGATACCGATGCTGCGCAGGGCGGCCACCGAGTGCTGGGTGGGCTTGGTCTTCAACTCCCCGACGGCCCGAGGTACGGCAGCAGCGACACGTGCAGGAAGAAGGAGCGGTCGCGGCCGAGGTCATGGCGGACCTGCCGGGCCGCCTCCAGGAATGGCAGCGACTCGATGTCGCCGACGGTGCCGCCGATCTCCGTGATGACCACGTCGACGTCCGGCGTGGCCATGGCCCGGATCCGCGACTTGATCTCGTTGGTGATGTGCGGGATGACCTGCACGGTGTCCCCGAGGTACTCGCCGCGGCGCTCCTTGGCGATGACGGTGGAGTACACCTGCCCGGTGGTGACGTTGGCGATGCTGGCGAGGTTTCGATCGAGGAAGCGCTCGTAGTGACCGATGTCCAGGTCGGTCTCCGCGCCGTCGTCGGTGACGAACACCTCGCCGTGCTGGAAGGGGTTCATGGTCCCCGGATCGACGTTGAGGTACGGGTCGAGTTTCTGCATGGTGACCCGCAGGCCCCTGGCAGTGAGCAACTGGCCCAGCGATGAGGCGGTCAGCCCCTTGCCGAGCGAGGAGGCGACGCCTCCGGTGACGAATACGTGTACGGCAGAACCCGGGCTATCCACGGGTGACCAGACTACCGGCTCACCGGCCCATGCCGGGCAGACACTCGCAAGGTTTGTTGGTTGCCGCCCCGGATCCGACGCACGGCCGCCACGTTGGGGGCGCCCCCCGACGATCACGCCCGGGCGAGCAGTTCCCTGGCGTGCTCCTGCGCGTGCCGTGAGTCCTCGTGCCCGGCCAGCATCCGGGCGATCTCCACGACCCGTTCTTCCTCGGCCAACTCGCGCACGTCCGACACCGTGATCTCGCGATCCTGCTGCTTGTGTACCCACAGGTGGGTGTCGGCGAACGCGGCGACCTGTGGCATATGCGTCACCACGATGACCTGGGCGTGCTGGGCCAGGGCGGCCAGGCGCCGGCCGATCGCCGTCGCTGCGGCGCCCCCGACACCGGCGTCCACCTCGTCGAACACGAACGTCCCGACGGCATCGGTGTCGGCCAGCACCACCTCCAGCGCGAGCATGATCCGGCTGAGTTCACCGCCAGATGCCGCCTTGCCGATGGGAGCGGGCGTGGCGCCGGGATGGGCAGCCAGCAGGAAGGCGACGTCGTCGGCACCCTCGGGACCCTGTTCGGCATCGCCCACCCTCACCGCAAGGACCGCGTTGGGCATCGCCAACTGCTGCAGCTCCGCTGTGGCCTCGTGGGCCAGACGTTCGGCCAGCGCGCGCCGGGAGGCGCTCAATGCCGAGGTCGCCTTGTCCAGCAGCCGCCTGAGCCTTGCCTCCTGGTCGGCCAAGGCTTCGAGGTCGTTGCCCGCCCAATGCCACGAGTTCGGCGGCGGCCTCCTTGGCCCATTGCAGAACCGCGACGTCGTCGGGCCCGTAGCGCGAGTGCAGCACGGACAGCTCGTGGAGCCGCTGGTTGAGCCACTCGAGGCGGCCGGGCTCGTCGGCCAGCTGGTCGCCGAGCCCTGAGATCTGGCGGCCCGCCTCAGAGACCTCCTCGGCCAGGGACACCAGCCGTTCGTGCAGGGCTGCGAACTCGGGGTCGTCGAAACCCGCGAGGTCGCGGGCCGCTAGGTGCAGCAGATGGGCGGCTCCCGGTGACTCCCCCGTGTCGTCGCCAAGCACAGCCTGCCCGGCGGCCGCCGTGGCCGCGGTGAGGTCGGCGAGGTTGGCCAGTCGGTTGTGCTCGGTGCGCAGCGCCTCGGTCTCCCCCGGCTGCGGGTCCGCCCGTTCGATCTCCTCGAGGGCGGATTGCAGGAAGAGCATCCGCTGATGGTTCTGCTGCTGGCCCGACCGCGCGGCCTGCAGCGCATCCGCCACGCGCTGCCAGTCCCGGAACGCCGCCCGGTGCTCGGCCAGCAGATGCAGATGATCGGGGCCGCCATAGCGATCAAGCGCACGCCGTTGTGCGCTGGGATTCCGCAAGCGCTGCTGGCTGGTCTGACCATGGATCGTGACCAGGTGCTCGCCGATCTCGGCCAGCAGGGTCGCTGGCACCATGCGCCCACCGGCGAACGCGCGCAAACGACCGTTCGTGGCGGTGCGCCCCAGGAGCAACTCGCCGTCGTCAACGGCGCCACCGGCATCCCGGATCATCTGCACCGCGGGGCTGCCCGCGGGCACCTCCCACAGCCCCTGGATGCTGGCGTCCTCCGCGATGGCGGAGTCGACGCGACCACCGAGCAGCATCTCCAGTGCACTGAGGACCATGGTCTTGCCGGCCCCGGTCTCCCCGGTGAGTGCGGTGAAACCCGGGCCGGGCCGCACCGTCGCCGAGGCGATCACGCCCAGGTGCTCGATGCGCAACTCGACGATCACGGGCGGCCCCGCCCGCTCCACCCCTGCACGGGCTCGACGCGGTCACCGGGTTCCAGCGGGACCAGCCGGCGGCCGTCGCACCACAGCACCGCCGACGGGGAACCGGGCAGCACCTCCAGCGCCAGCGCGGTGGACGACGACACCACCATGGGCCGGGCGAACAAGGCGTGTGCGGACACCGGTACCAGCAGCATCGCCTCCACCGTGGGCCAGACCACCGGGCCGCCTGCCGACCACGCATAGCCCGTCGAACCGGTCGGGGTGGCGAACAGAACACCGTCGCAACCCCATTCGCTCAAGGGCCGGCCGTCGACCTCCGCCACGACCTGGATCATCCGTTCGGGGGCCGCTTTCTCGATACTCGCCTCGTTCAGGGCCCACGAGGAGGCGATCAGCGCCCCTTCCCGCAGGACGCTGACGTCCAGGGTCATGCGCTCCTGGATCACGAAGTTCCCCGCCACGATGTGGTCGACGATGCCGCCCGCCTCTTCCTCGTCGAGCTCGGCCAAGAAACCCACGTGCCCCAGATTCACCCCAAGCAGGGGTACGTCGTGGGTGCGTGCGATCTCCGAGCCCCGCAAGATGCTGCCGTCCCCGCCGAACACGACCACCAGGTCGACGGGGTCGGCCACTTCGCTGCGGGGCACATCCAGGCCGTCGGGGGCCTCGGGCAGCGCGACCACTTTGACTCCCCGCACCTGCAGGCCCGCCGCGCACTGCGCGGCCATCTGCAGTGCCGCAGGACGGCCCGGGTGCACGACCAGCAGCACCTTCTCCGGCACAGTCATGGCGTCACCACTTCCTCCACGGCGGCGTCCTCCACCGCCGGCGCCCCGCGCCGCAACCACATCACGAACTCGATGTTGCCACTCGGACCGGGCAACGGGCTGCGGCACAGCCCGGCCACGCCGTATCCCAGTTCGGCCGCAGCACTAGCCACCCGCCGCACGGCGTCGCCGTGAAGGGCCGGATCTCGGACCACCCCGCCCTTGCCGACATGGCCTTTCCCCACCTCGAACTGCGGTTTCACGAGCACCACGAAGTCGGCATCCGGCGCACAGATCTGCGAGAGGGCCGGGAGCACCTTGGTCAAGGAGATGAAACTCAGGTCCGCCACGACGAGATCCGGGGCGTAGGGCAGGTGTTCGCCAGTCAGATGCCGGACGTTGGTGCGGTCGAGGACGGTGACCCGGGGGTCCCGCTGCAGGCTCCACGCCAACTGGCCGTACCCGACGTCCACGGCCACCACGTGGTTGACGCCGGCTTCCAGAAGAACTTGGGTGAACCCCCCGGTGGAGGCACCGGCGTCCAAGGCCTCCCGGCCACGCACCTGCAGTCCGAACGCGGCCAGGGGCCCGAGCAGTTTGTGTGCACCCCGCGACACGTATGTGGACTCCCCCGCGTCGACGACTATCGGTGCGGAGTCCTCGACCTGGGTCGCGGGTTTGGTCGCGACCATGCGGTTGACCCGCACCCGGCCACCGGCGATGAGTTCGGACGCGTGCTGTCGTGACCGCGCCAGATCGCGACGGACGAGTTCAGCGTCCAGTCGCCGACGCGTCACCGTCAGTCTCAGCCAGGGCCACCCGCAGCGCGTCGTGGATGTCGACGAGCCGGGAGTAGCGGTCGGCCTGTTCGGCCTGTTCGGCCTGCCCGACCATCTCGTTCACGCGATCGATGTCCACCATCAGGGGCCTTCCGGGGTCTTCTTGGCTGCCGTTCTCTTCGCCGGCGGCTTCTTCACAGGTGCCTTCTTGACTGGCGCCTTCTTGACTGGCGCCTTCTTCACCGGCACCTTCTTGGCCGGGGCCCTCTCCGCGGGCGCGGGCGCCGGCGGTTCCTGCGCGACCCGGGGCGCAGCGGCCTTCGAAGCCGAACGTGCTGCGGTCCGGGCGGTGCCAGCCGCCACCCGGGAAGCCTTCACGGCGGTGTCGGTGGCCATGGCAGCCGCCTGCCCGGCGGCCTTGGTCGCCACCGGCACGGCCGAGGTCGCCGTCGAGACGGCCAGGTTGGCCGCGGCCGACGCCTGGTCACCGCGCTGGTTCAGTTGGCGCTCGAGGCGCTCCACGTGCTTGCGGACGGCGGCGAGTTCCTCCTCGCGCACGAATCCCATACGACCCACTGCCCGCTCCACCTCGGTGCGGACGAGTCCGATCATCAACTCCCGGTTGGTCCGGCCCTGCTCGATCAGGTCCTCCGCGATGCCCTGCACCTGCGAGGAGACCACCTCCGGGCCCTTCGTTCCGGCCTCCACCCCCTGGTTGACCAAGTCGGAGGCTGACTCCTTGGCACGCTCGGATGCGGACTCCAGCAGACCGGCCGCCAGCTGCATGTAACTGCGCAGCGTCTCTTTCACGATGTCTGGCCTTCCATGTCGGCGATAACATCAACGCTACTTCAGCGGTCATGTCAATCCCCGTAGGGACATGACCCGCCAGGTAGCGTCACTCAAGTGGCCAGGACTTCAGGGAGCGTGCAGATGGCGTCCGTCGAGCAGTGCGAGGCGGCACTGGCCGTCCTCGCCGCACGCCTCGACGAGTACCCGCATGAAGAACGCCGGGACAGCATCCCGGACCGTACCGTCGAACTCACGCTGCTAGACCTCGACGTGAGCTTCCACGGCCGCCTGCACGACGGTCAACTCATTGACATCGAACAGGGCCGCGTCCCCAAGGCGAACATCCGCCTGACCATGAACAGCGATGACCTCTTGGACCTGACCGACAAGCGGTTGGCCTTCTCCCACGCCTGGGCGACCGGTCGCCTGCGACTCAACGCCAGCCTGCGAGATCTACTGCGGCTTCGCAAACTGATGTAATGCCTGGACTGTCGGTCCCACGTCCTGCCCATCACGCCGGCGCACCAGCAACTCGTCCAGCAGGTCAGTCTGTCTGTCCGTGTAACCGCTGAGTACCCGCAGGTCGGGGGCGGCGCGGGTCGGCAGGTCAGCCACGGGCAGGACCAACAATTCCTGCCACGTACTCACACCGGTCAGGACCAGCAGCGAGTCCATCCCTGCGGCGTTGGCCGCTGCGATGTCGGTGTCCAGGCGGTCGCCGATCACCAGGGGTCGCTCGCAATGAGCACGCGACCGCGCCAGCTGCATGATCGGCTCGTGCGGCTTGCCGGTGACTATGGGTGCGCGACCGGTGGCCGAGGCCACAGCGGCCACGAATGTCCCGTTACCAGGCGCGATACCGCGGGCGGTCGGCACCGACATGTCGGAGTTGGATGCCACCCACGCCACGCCACGGGCCACCGCGTAGGAGGCCTCGGCCAGGTCCCTCCACGCCAGTCTCGGCGAGAACCCCTGCACGACCGCGTCAGCCTCGTCCGCCGACTGCACGATCCGCAGACCCTGCGCGGTGACGGCTTGCACGAGGCCCTCCCCACCGGTGACGAGCACCCGGGCTCCGGCGGGTACGAGCGTCGCGAGGTGTGCCGCTGCCGCCTGAGCGGACGTGACGACGTCTTCTGCAGCGACTCGCAGGCCATAGCCGGCCAGCTGTTCGGCGACGGCCTGTGGGGTGCGGCTGGCGTTGTTCGTCACGTACAACACCTGGGCGCCGAATGCCGACAGGGCGGGCACCGCGTGCGGCACGGCCTCCCGGCCGCGGTACACCACGCCGTCGAGGTCGACGAACAGACAGTCGTAGGTCATGCCAGACTCTGGAGTCGCCCCGCCGCGTCTGTCCAGGACCCTTCCTCGTCGATGTCCATGGCGTTCTGCAGCCACTTACGGGCCTGCTCCACATCCCCCTGGTCAGCGAGCAGGTCGCCGAGGGCAAAACGGGAGCGGGCCATCGCAATGGGCGACTTGGCCGCGCGGACCGCCTTCTGCAGAAGCACGCGGGCGGCGTCGTCGTCCTTGAGGTCCCGTCGCGCACCCCCGGCCACAATGAACAATTCCGTGCGGGTGTCCGCGTCCAGCTTCTCCGACTCGAACTGCGTCACCATGTCCAGAGCGCGTTGCGGGCGGCCGAGTCCCCGCTCGCTGTCCGCGGCGATCGGCACGAGGTCGAAGGCACCGCTGATGCGGCGGTAGGCCGCCTCCTCCTTCACCGCCTCCTTGTAGTGCCCTGCGCGGTACGCCGCGATGCATGCGGTCTGTCGGGTCAGGGCCGAGCGCGGGATCCGGGTGCGCAGGCGCAGTGCGTGCTGGTAGGCCGCCTCCGGATCGCTCTCGGCCAGGACCTGGACGCTGAGCAGGTGCTTGGACAGGGTCGACGTGCGCCCGCCGAAGGATTCGAGTTCGGCATAGAGTTCCGGGTCGAGTTCGAGCTCGAAGATCTCCTCGGGCCATGCCACGTCGTTGGAGGTGTCACGTTCCGGGTCAACCGGCTCGCGCGAAGGCCGACCCTTACGTTCAGGCTGAGACTTGGGGCCTTTCCACCGGGAATCTGCCGGCTTCCGGTCGCCTTTGGGACCGCGCTTCCATTCACCTTTGTCATCAGGCTTCCGGTCACCCGTGGGACCGGATTTGCGGTCGCCTTTGGGACCGCGCTTCCATTCACCTTTGTCATCAGGCGGGGGGTTGCGGGCGCCCTTCGGATCAGGTTTCCCGCGCCCCTTGGGCGGACCCGGGCGGGGCGTTCCGCGCCTAGTCCCAGCGGGGGGCCCGCCAGCACGGGGCGGACGCCGGTCTCTACCGGACTCATGGGCCATGTGAACCTCCACAAATACATCGATGGGGGGCCTTACGGCCCCCCATCGGAAAGAATGTCCGGCGGCGTCCTACTCTCCCACCCCGTCACCAGGGCAGTACCATCGGCGCAGAAGGGCTTAGCTTCCGGGTTCGGAATGGGACCGGGCGTTTCCCCTTCGCTATTGCCGCCGAAACTCTATGGAGATATCAATCGTTCCCGACCGTATCTCGGGAACCGCATAGTGAACGCGTGCAGAAATATATGTGAGTCAAGTCCTCGGCCTATTAGTACCGGTCAGCTCCACACGTCACCGTGCTTCCACTTCCGGCCTATCAACCCAGTCGTCTAGCTGGGGGCCTTACCAGGTCAACCCTGTGGGAGCCCTCATCTTGAAGCGTGCTTCCCGCTTAGATGCTTTCAGCGGTTATCACTTCCGAACGTAGCTAACCAGCCATGCTCCTGGCGGAACAACTGGCATACCAGAGGTTCGTCCATCCCGGTCCCTCGTACAGGGACAGCCCTTCTCAAGACTCCCTAGCGCGCGGCGGATAGGGACCGAACTGTCTCACGACGTTCTAAACCCAGCTCGCGTGCCGCTTTAATGGGCGAACAGCCCAACCCTTGGGACCGACTCCAGCCCCAGGATGCGACGAGCCGACATCGAGGTGCCAAACCATCCCGTCGATA